>CAZEMY010000194.1:0-4522 GCA_964513405.1 uncultured Desulfobulbaceae bacterium | reverse complement strand
CCCCCAATGTTATCCAGTTGAAATTGTTCGATTAAACGTTGGGACACTAGTGATACAAAACATAAAGCTTATTACCTTGCCTTTACTCTACTATCTTCACCGAATGCGAAGCATCAAACTATTCTGTCTTCTGCCCTCTGTCTTCTGATAAGCGGAGCGTGGGAACGAGGAAAATAAAAAAAATTATGACTGATATTCCGAGCAGCCTGCCACCCACCATCCCCTCCATGCCCAAGATTCCGGCAACAGGCAAAAACAGTGACGCTGCCCGCTTGAAAAAAGCCTGCCAGGATTTTGAAGCTATTTTTATCCAATCAATGTTCAAGTCCATGCGCAAGACCATTCCTGAGAGCGGTTTTATTGAGAAATCTGCCGGGCACGATATGTTTAAAGACATGTTGGACTCAGAGGTTGCCAAAGAAATTTCCCGTCGTCAGAGCATGGGGCTTGCCGCACAAATGTACAGGCAGATGGAAAGATTCCTGCCCCCTTCCGAAGAAAATAAAAATTAAATTGGAAAAAATATAAAGTTTTTATATCCTCTTGCCGATAACATAGATAGCTGAAGATTATTTTTCGGCACGCAGAGCAGGGAAGCTCTGAAGAAATCGGCATGGAGGCAGATAAATGTTGGAAGCAACGCTTTTAAATCCACAACATAAAAAAATATCGGCAAGTATTTATCATAACAATAAATCGAGTGATACTTCTGTTGCCGAGATAAGGTTAAACCAGCAGGTCAAAGTTAAAGACCATGTCAGTCTCCATGATGAAACTATTTCGCCCCTGACCTATTCCAACTCCATGACCATAAGTGGAGAGGAAGGGGCAAAATATCAATTATTACAAGGGTTAGTTGCCAACCTTCTGAGAGAGCAGTCCATAAGTACAGAAATAGTGCCTGTCGACAGTGAATATAGTAAAATAAATATTGCAGAGTTATCAACAGAAGAGGCACAGGAACTCGTTACCGATGAAGGATACTTTGGAGTTGAACAAACTTCGGAGAGGATTTTTAAGCTTGCAACAGCCATTGCCGGCGATGATCCCACCAGAGTTGATGCTATTAGGGAAGGGGTTGAAAAAGGTTTTCAGGAAGCACTTGATGCTTTCAACGGCTGGCTGCCTGATATATCATATAAAACATATGATGCGGTAATGGCAAAACTTGATAACTGGGCAGCATAAACAAAAGACAAAAGAATAAGAAAACTTAGATAAATAAGGTCTGTTAAACATCAGACAAGGTGACCGACATGACAGTTGAATTTTTTGGAGTCCGCGGGTTTGGGCAGATTGGGGGCACTGGTAAAGCGAATAGTCCCGGCGGGACAGAAAAAACCGGGGCGACAGATGCAAAAGCCGGTGTATCTTTCAACCATACATTACAAGAGACAAAGGGAATGCAGGCAGTTAACCAGGCACAAGACCCGGAACGGGCAGCACGGGTTGAACAGCTTAAGGCACAGGTCAATAGTGGTTCCTATGAGCCAGACCTGAACAAGGTAGCGTCCAGCCTGCTTAAATTTCTGGTGGAAGAGGGGTAAAAAGATGAACAGAGAAGAAGTTCGCAGTCATCTTATCCGTCTTCGTGACCTGATCCGAGAGGAGAGGGAATTTGCTAAAATACTTGATATGGAAGGAATGAATCATGTTGTGGCAGAAAAGGAATCGTTGCTTCTAACTCTGAGCAATATCGAGGATATCCATCCCGATGATAAAAAGTATGCTCTCCAAATCAAAGAAGAAAACCGACGCAACGCCTTTCTTTTCAGGTCAACCCTGAATTGGATACAGGAGACCATGGAATTTTTTGGTCGTACAACTGTGCCGGTTGCCTATGGTCAACAGGGTTCAACCGTTAATTTTAACATGAATGGTCGACTTCTTTCCGGAAAGATCTGATAATCTATCAATAGCCACCCAGCTTGCCCCCCTCCCCTGTTTTTCATTTTTCCCCTAAATTTTCACATTTTACCTGCCGATAATATAATCAGGGATGATTTGATTTTTAATTTTGAATCATTATTTATTAAAAATTAAAAGTTAGATTTATATAAAATCATGGGACTTCTCTCAGCACTTAATGCCGGCAGGACAAGCCTGCATACCAACCAGAAATCAATCGAGATTGTCGGTAATAATATTGCCAATGTCAACACCGAAGGATATTCCCGTCAGCGGGCAGAATTAAAGCAGATTCCCTCGGTTATCTTTGGTGATTTTTTTGTCGGTCAGGGCGTGGCGGTTTCCAATGTTCGCAGAGAGCATGATGTCTTTATCACTAGGCAACTCCAGGAAAAAAACATTTCTTTTGGTGAAGAAAACAGTCGTTCACTCCCCATGCGGGAGTTAGAGAGGGTCTTCAATATTTCAGGGGAAAACCTTGCCTCGGAAGTGGATCGTTTTTTTGACTCCTGGCAGGAGCTGACCACCAACCCCAGCGGTCAGGTTGAAAGAGACATAGTGATCCAACGGGGACAATTACTTGGCGATGCTTTCAGAAATACATATGAAGAAATGGATCTGGTATCCGGTAATATCAACAACTCAATTGTTGCAAAAATCCCGGCACTGAACGAACAACTTGCCGAAGTGGCAAGACTTAATCAGCGGATTCATATGATAGAGGTTTCCGGTCAGACTGCAAACGGAGCCAGAGATCAGAGAGATTTACTGATAGAAAACCTCTCAAGGGAGCTTGGCGTAAAAACCTATAGCGATAACCGGGGAATGCTGGCAGTCCAGTTATCCGGAGGAACTCCCCTTGTCCACGGCCAAGAGGCAATGACAATTGAAACGGTACAGGTTGGCTCTGATGTTGATCTCCGGGTTCGGATGGGTAACAGTGTAAGAAATATTCTTACCAGAGAGATGGGTGGCGAGATGAGAGGGTTGTTTGAGGTAAGGGATGTGTTTATAGGTAGTCTTCGCACAGATCTTGACAACCTTGCAGTTGAATTGACCTCAGCAGTTAATGATGTTCATGATAACGGTTATGGCTTAAATGACGATGTTCAGAGAATCTTCTTTGAAGATTTAAGCGGGCCGCCACCGACAGAAAATGCAAGCCGACATATTAGAGTGCATGCAGATATAGCAGGTAATGCCGGCAACCTCGCTGCCGGCACGGAGCATCCGGCGGCTCCAGGCGACAACCGCAATGCCCTGGAAATAGCTGGACTTGAAACCACATATCACATAACCGGTTCCACAGACACCTTTGATAATTTTTATGCTAAAATGGTTTCCTCGGTTGGTATTGAAGCATCCCGCAACAAGATAGCCCTCGGCGGGGCAAAAGATGCAACCATGCAGTTGACTAATTTCAAAGATGGTCTTGTCGGGGTCTCACTCGAGCAAGAGATGATTGACCTGATCCAGTTTCAACGGGGGTTTGAGTCATCGGCTAAATTCCTGTCCACCATTGACGAGATGATGGGTGCAATTCTTCAGCTCAGGAGGTAAAAAATGAATGCCACCCAGGGAACAACCTTTCGGATGCTCGGCTCCCGCTTAAACGATATAACCAATGAACTCGAAAGACTGCGAACCATCGGGGCGACCGGTAAAAAGCTGAATGCACCCTCTGACGACCCCGCTGCCATCCGCCCGGTACTTACCACCCGTAAACAGATCAGTAATGTGGACAGATATCTCGCAACCATGGGACAGTCCATGGACAAGATGCAGGCAACTGACGGTTACCTGAACAATGTGGAAAACATCATGCAACGGGTCAAGGAAATAGCGATTAACGGTGTTAACGGTGCTTTAAACGATGCTGATGCGGCAGTACTGGCAGATGAAGTTGCCCAGATACGCCATCAACTCTTTGATACGGCAAATGGCATGGTTGATGGTAAACATATTTTCGCCGGATATTTGGAGCAGACTAAACCTTTTTCGCTCAACCCAGACCCACTTCATAATCCGGAAGATCCGCTTTACGACTCCACTCTTTATGACCCCAATAACCACCTCACCTGGCCGGTTATCTATAATGGTGATGAAAACCGAACCGAACTGGAAATAACTCCGGGGGAGAGAATCCAGGTTAACCTGACCGGTAATGATCTTTTTCTCGGCACAAAGAACTGGAGCCAACCGCCGTATAATCCGCCTGACCCTGCTGGGAATCCACCCAACGGAATTGATCCGGGGAGATTCAATCTCTTTGCTGTTCTAGTCAACACAGAAAATGCCCTGCGAACTTCCACCCCTGCCATACCTGATCCGATCCCGGCAGGGTTTGATTTTGATCCTCGGGCAACGGCTCTTCAAACGCAAATAGCCGCCATTGACGGGGCATCTGAACAAAACCGACGGCTACGCAGCCAGCTTGGCAACCTTACCCGCCGGGTTGAGGAGGTCACCCGGCATCAGGAAGGGGTTGTCGTTGACCTGCAGCAGATACTTTCCCGCTATGAAGACGCTGATGCCATTGAGGCGTTTAACAATATTATTAAACAGGAAACAGCCTTTAAGGCGGCTCTTAGTATTACCGGCAAGATTTCCCGGA
>CAZEMY010000193.1:0-4581 GCA_964513405.1 uncultured Desulfobulbaceae bacterium | reverse complement strand
ATATGCTTGGTCTCTTTGAAAAGTTTACCCCATCTTTTGTGAAAAAATATCTTGATCTGGCGCCCCAGATCAGAGAGGCTGTTGGCAGTTTCAGGGATGAAGTCTCATCAGGTGTCTTCCCCGACTCTGAACATTCATTTGCCTCTGATGAGGATTTTTCTGTTTTGCTGGATTAAGGAGTGTACATTATTAAAGGCTCTTGTGAAATTAGAGTGGGTAAAACAAGATCAAGGCAAAGCATCTGAGAAAGAAGATACGCTGGCAATTTATTTCAGATGTTAGTGAATGACCACCGCTTGGCAAAGCTATTGCTTATCTTCTATCAGGGAAATTGGTTTTTTCTAAGATGATGAATTTTCTATACTCACTTGAATTTCACAAGAGCCTTAATTCTTAATTTCCTTAATTGTGTAGATTTGCCACAAATAATGGATAAACTACCACAAGAGCGTTATTCTGTTGCAGGTTAGGCAAAAGACATGGCTTCATATTTTTGTAAATCAATATTTTGCCTTGCTTGCCAAAGGTTATAATTATCCTGCATCAATAACCAGCTTTCGGGAGATCTGCCAAGTACCTTAGAAAGTTTCAATGCCATTGTTGGTGAAATATCAGTTTTACTATTTATCAATCGGGAAATCAGACCCGTACTAACCTGTAATTTTCTTGCCAATTCGTTAGAGGCAATACCAAACGGTGTTAAATAAACTCGTTTTATAAATGCCCCTGGGTGCATAGGGTTGTGTTGTTTAATTGTCATTAGTGGTAATCCTCATAATTAGTCACATAAACATGACCTTCTTTAAAATTAAAAGTTACTCACCAGTTTCCACTAACATTAACTGCCCATTTCCCAGCCATATCACCCTTTAGAGGGTGTAGTCGCCACCCTGGGATATTCATATCATTAACGGTGGTGGCTGTGTGTAGGGCTTGCAATCGTTCTTCTAATTTATCTGCGTGAGCAGGGTTAATACCTGCCACGCTTCCAGTTGTGAAAAATCTCTTTAGCCCTTTATGCTTAAAACTCTTTATCATAATAAATATATTACACTGTTATTTACCGTTGTGCAACGGTAAGTGTAACCATTATTTCCATGCTTCCAACAGCAAAAAAAAGAAACTCCAAAAAAAAAGGAGGGGGAAGACCGAAGGATAGGGACAGGGAAGCTTAAAATAGCTTTTTTAAGCGATTTTGAGATGATGGGAACAAGGGCAAGCTCTTTAATGAGCAGAGAAATGTGTTTTAAACGATTTTCAAGATTAGGGTGTTCACTGTTGTAGGTGAACACCCTAATTTATACGGAATGTTTAACATAAGACCGTAAGACAGCATTAATTTTTGATTGATATCCGTTGACCGATATCGGAGAAATAACTGTTCGTCTTTTTGCACTCAATAATCAAGAAGGCCTTCTTGAACATGATGCTCTCATTTCCACCGGAGCATATCCAGCCCCCAAATCATCCGAACAGTAACAGTCGCAGCTTGAATTTGCTTGAGAATGTGCTGAATCCGAGCCTTTCCTTACGGCAGCGGTTCGCCTGTGCCTATGTTGTGATTCTGTCTTCTGTCTTCTGATAAGCGGAGCGGTGTGACGAGGAAAAAAAAATCGTGTTTTTTGTTCTTGCCCCACTTTACACCCCACTGTTCGATTCCTCTGTGTCTTTCTGGCTATATTTCTTTTTATATCAACTGATTGTTCTGTTGTTTGGGTTTTCTCTTTTTCCGTTACTTCTCGCCGTTTTTTTGCGTGCGGTATGTATGTGGTATGCGTGCGTGTGTATCTCGCCATATATGGTGCTGTATCTTTTGGCTAACAGGTTATTATTATGTTTTTTTATCCTTGACGGGGCTGTTTGGTTAAGCTAAAAGTAATATATGGTTTTTTGTGGTGAATTGTGGTGAATTGTAGAAAATTGTTGTATCCTGGATAAAATATGACAAAACAACAGGTCTCGGTGCTGCGGTTTCGCGGTCGATCAGAACATGCTCTTGATGCCAAAGGGCGGCTGAATATTCCCAGTCGCTTCCGTGAGGTGTTGCGGGAGGTGTATACCGAGGCGGTTGTGGTGACCAACTGGGATAAATGTTTAAAGGTCTTTCCCGTCGCAGAGTGGGAAAGACTTGAAGAAAAACTTCTTGATGACGGACGGAGACAGCCGGGGATGGCTGATTTCGTCCGTTATGTTATTTCAGGGGTAACTGAATGCCCGCTTGACAAGCAGGGACGGGTTCTTCTCTCGCCAACCCTGCGCAGTGAGTTTGGCATAGACCGGGATGTTGTTCTAAACGGGATGCTGGAAAACTTTGAGATCTGGGACAGGGCAGCATGGCAGATTGAAACCCAGCAAACCAAAGCAAGATTTTCCGAGTTCAAGCCTGATATGTCGGCATTGGGGATTTTTTAATTTTTTCAATTATGTCCCCGGAGGCAGCAGATATGCATGTGCCGATTATGGTCAGCGAAGTTATTGCCCTTCTTGAGCCGGAAAATGGGGGGCTTATTGTTGATGGAACCCTAGGGCTTGGTGGTCATGCTGAAAATATCCTTGAGTCAACAGTGGATGGGCGGGTCATTGGTTTTGAGTGGGACAGGGAAGCGGCCGTTCTTGCGGTAGAGAGGTTGAAAAAGTTTGGGGATCGTTTCCGCTTGATTAACGGCTCTTATGCAGACATTGACAGTGAGCTGGCAGCCCTTGGGATTGACAGGGTGGACGGGGTACTTGTTGATCTTGGTGTATCGTCTTTGCAGATAGACCGGGGAGAGAGGGGGTTCAGCTTTAAAAAAGATGCTCCGCTTGATATGCGGATGAGTCAGAATCTAAAGAGAACTGCGGCTGATATAGTTAATGGAGCCACAGAGACTGAACTTGCGGATATTTTTTATTTTTATGGTGAAGAACGCCAGGCAAGGCGAATTGCCCGTTTTATTGTTGAAGAGAGGAAAAGCTCTGCGATTGCAGCCACTATCCAGTTGTCTGAACTGGTCGCAAGGGCTGTGCCGAGGCGGTTTCATCCGGATAAAATCCATGTTGCGACCAGAGTGTTTCAGGGGCTGCGGATTGCTGTCAATGGAGAGTTGGATAATCTTAACCGGCTTCTTGGGAAAGCTCCGGCTGTTTTGAGAAAGGGAGGAGTGTTTTGTGTTATCTCCTTTCATTCCCTTGAAGACCGCATGGTGAAGCAGGCCTTTAAAGGCGATGATCGGTTGCGGGTGCTTACAGGCAGGCCGTTGCAGCCAGGTGATGAGGAAAAATCCGTTAACCCCAGGGCTCGCTCAGCAAAGCTCCGGGGGGCTGTACGGGTTTAATCTGCCATTTTTCATAATTCGAAATTCGTTTTTTATATTTTTTCTGCCCGCAGGGCATCATGTTCCTGCTAACCGGGTGTAGGTAAAAAGATAAGGAGTATATCATGTTTGTTAAAGCACAGTCACAGCAATACAGGTACCAGGGTACGGTAACAGGTGTACGGCACAGATCTGCCGCCGCCACATTTGAGTGGGACATGTCGGCTGCCTTTAAGCGGGCTGTTACTATTGCTCTTGGAGTTGCTTTGGTGCTGGTGTTTGTTATAAGTCAGCTTTTTTACTGGAAAATTATGGAGTCCAGGCAGGCGGTAAGAGGGTTGCAGGCAACTATTTCTTTGTCTTCTCAGGAAAATGGTGCTCTTCTCATCGTAAGAGATCGCCTACTCACACCACAGAGGATTAAGGCGGTCGCTGCGGCTAAACTTGATCTCCATGTTCCGGGTGAAAACCAGATACATCGTTTTTGACAGGCAGATTACAGGCTATGTATTCTCTCTCCCATAAGATGAAAAAACGCCGCAAAAGGCGATTGTTTTTCACGGCCATTTCTTTGTTTGCTCTTGTAGCAGTTGGCGGCCTGCTTGTCTCCAAGGGGGCGGTTTCTCTCCAGGGAGTAAGGGGATTTGTTCAATCTGTTAGTGTTGGTAAATCTTCTCTGTCCTTACCTGTTGAAGCCGTAGAGCATGCTGCCGTCAGGGGGACGATATACGACCGTAATTTCCGGGAACTTGCAGTTTCATATAAGTTTTTTTCTCTCTATGCGGGCCCTGCCAGGATCAGCAATCATCTTGAAACCGCAGAGAAACTTGCCCCTCTGACAGGAAAGTCTTCTCAGGAGTTGTTGGATTTATTCAAAAAACCAAAACGGGTGGTGCGGCTTGCTGATAATCTTGTTCCCGGTCAGGCACAAATAATCAAGGCGTTATCAATAGATGGACTTTATATTAAGGGATTTGAGAAGCGGTTCTACCCGCAATATTCTTCTGCTGCTCATGTTGTCGGCTATGTCAGTGACGGCATAGGTCTCTCCGGCATGGAAAGGCAGTTTGATCTGCTCCTGCAGGCGGGGGAGTATCAGACCAGTATGGTGTCTGATCTGGATTCTCAGGGGTATGCCGTTTTGGGGGGAAAGGGTACTGATCTGGTATTGACCTTGGATATCGGTTTGCAGAAAAAAGTAGATCGCTATTTGTCCAACATCATGGTTGAACGGAATGCTGAGCAAGAAATGAGGATATTGCATAATCCCCGGACAGGAAGGGTGCTG
>CAZEMY010000192.1:0-4584 GCA_964513405.1 uncultured Desulfobulbaceae bacterium | reverse complement strand
GTTTCCTACGGGGTCTTTCCGCTTATGACAGCACTGGCAATCAGCCGGTTATTTTTATATAAAACTGCGAACTGCCCGGGGGTTATAGCCCTCTGGGGAGAATCACAGGTGATTATCCACCGGTTATCATTGCATGGCGTTACAGTTGCCGTGACAGGCTTCTGGGTGGAGCGAAATTGAACCAGTCCCTGCCATGGGAATGTTGGCGGTGTTTTTGCAGACCAGATCATATCATCTACTGTAATTGATGAGTAAAACAACTCCTGATTTTTACCGACAATAACCCGGTTTCGTTCAGGATCAAGGGCAATAACATACCAGGGGGTGGCATCGGGTAGACCAAGCCCCCTTCGTTGACCAATGGTATAATGAAAAATTCCATGGTGTCGGCCAAGTACTTGGCCGTTCACTGTGCATATATCTCCTTCCAGCTCCTTAACTCCCTGGGAGTTAAGAAAAAACTGGAGGCTGTTTTTAAGAAAACATACATCCTGGCTTTCCGGCTGTGAAAGGTTAATTAACCCGGAATCCCCTGCCATGCTTCTGACATCATCTTTTTTCCACGAACCAAGTGGAAAAATAACCCGTTCAAGTTGGGCAGCATTAAGGCGGCAGAGGAAATAGGATTGGTCTTTTCCGAGGTCAAGCCCTCTTTTAAGGTGTTTGCCGGTCGTTTCGCTGTCTTCAATACGAGCATAATGACCGGTTGCCATGTAATCCATACCATGGGAAAATATTGTCTTTTGAAGAAGACCAAATTTTATGGTATGGTTGCAGACAATACATGGGTTGGGGGTGCGTCCCTGCTGATATTCTTTAATAAAATAATCTATAACCAGGTTGTTGAACTGCTCGTCCAGGTTAATGATTTTTAAGGGGATGTCTATAGAGGCGGCAACTTCCTTTACCTGTCGCACCTGCTCGGCAGAGTTTTCAAGTGGCAGGTTCATGAAAAATCCATGCAGGTCATGTCCCTGATCTTTAAGGAGCAGAGCCGACACCGTGGAATCTATGCCGCCGCTCATGGCTATACCCGTTTTTGTTTGTGGTTTGTTCATTCCCAAGTCAATAGATAATCAAGTAAATAGTCAGGTGATGGTTATGATAAAGAACACAAGTACCATGGAAAGAGTTGTTTTTTCCAGCAATTTCTCGCTAATCAGTATCACAGGGGGAATATGGTGATTAAGCGCATCAAACGACATGGGACCGGCATAATCAGATTAGCACAGGCGGCACGATGCTCGTGGAAGGGATTTGTATTTATCTGGAAGAACGAAGAGGCTTTTCGTCAGGAATTTGTTTTATCTCTGGTTTTGATTCCTCTGGGATATTTTCTGGCTGATAACGGTATAGAGCGGGCATTGCTCATTGGGGCGGTTTTGTTTGTTATGGTGGTGGAGATACTGAACACGGCTGTTGAGTGTGCTATTGATCGTATCTCCACAGAAAGAAATGAACTCTCTGGCCATGCAAAGGATCTTGGTTCCCTTGCGGTGCTTATGTCACTGTTTATGGCGGCGGCGGTCTGGGGTTTGATACTTCTTTAAATCGCTCACCAGGTGCTAGGACTGCCTATCCCTCGTTCCCACGCTCTGCGTGGGAATGCAGGACCTGACACCTGATGCCTATACAGTGACGACGGAGTTTTTTTCACCGAATTCATTGGTGGTGTAGCTGTCCGCTTCCGGGTCGTCAACCCAGACATTTCCATCGAGAACATAGCGAAAACTGTAGCTGTTGTCGCTTTTTAAGGTGAGAGTTACGGAAAAAGAACCATTTTTAAGTTTTTTCATTGGTGCTGCTTCTGTTGACCAGTCGTTAAAGTCTCCAGAGATCACTGCTGACTCTGCCTGTTCCTCGTTGGGGTACTTGAAGGTTACCCGGCAACTTTTTTTAGTCTTGGTGTAGTTCTTTTTTAACATATCATCTCCCCGTAAAGTAAAGAATATATTTAATGTACATTCTTAGACCATCAAAATTAAGAAACCGGAACTGTTTGCCGTTATGAGCTGTTAAGGTAAAAGTTAGCCATCCCTTCCAAATTATAATAAAGTACCATGTTTTTTCAGTCAACAGGATAAATATTTTTTTACTTTAAAAATGCTAAATTGCCCCCTGTCGAATAGTAACACCTTTTTTAACGAATAATAACTGTAACTCTGTGAATATGCAACAACATAAACCAGTTAATAATATTGATGAAAAAATTCCTGAATTACTGGCTCCGGCCGGAAATTTTGCTAAACTTGTGACCGCCATTCATTACGGAGCTGATGCCGTTTATCTTGGAGGTCATCGTTACAGCTTAAGGGCCAGGGCCGGAAATTTTGATCGGCAGGAACTTGTCAGGGCGGTTGAGTATGCCAAAGAGCATGGAGTTAAGGTGTTCGTAACCGTAAATATTTTTGCCCATAACCGTGACCTTGACGGTCTGGGGGATTATCTTCTTTTTCTTTATGGAGCAGGGGTTGACGCTCTTATTATCGCTGATCCGGGTGTTTTTCATGTTGCCAGGCAGGTGGTTCCTGATTTACCGGTTCATATTTCCACCCAGGCCAATATAACTAATTTTGCCAGTGTTCTTTTCTGGCAGAAACAGGGGGCTTGTCGGGTAAATCTTGCCCGTGAACTTGGAATAAAGGAAATAAGTCAGGTTCGCAGGGAGAGTGATATTGAGTTGGAAATTTTTGTCCATGGTGCTATTTGTATCTCTTATTCCGGCCGTTGTTCGTTGTCTAACTATTTTAGCGGACGGGATGCCAACCATGGCGATTGTGCCCATCCATGCCGTTATTCATACAGTTTGGTGGAAGAAAAGCGACCCGGACAGTATTGTCCGGTTGAAGAAGATGAGCGGGGTACTTATATTTTTAATTCCAGTGATCTTTGTCTCCTTGAGCGGTTGCCGGAGCTTGTTGCAGCCGGCATTGATTCTGTGAAAATTGAGGGGAGGATGAAATCGATTGGTTATGTCGGCAGCGTGGTTCGGGTTTATCGGGCTGCCCTTGATGAGATAAAAAAACAGATATTATCAGGCATGGATAAAGATGAGATTATTTTGCCGGATGCTTTTCATAAAGAAATCAAAAGAATCGGCACAAGAGGAAGAACAGAAAATTTTTTTAACGGTTCCCCTTCAAATGAATCCATGCTTTATGATATAATGCGAACAAGTCAGGAAGTTGTGCCAGCCGGTATTGTTATCGGTATTGCCCCATTGTTGCTTGATGTTCGCAATCCTGTTGAGGTTGGCGACCAGCTTGAATACCTTGGCATGGAGATTGAGCCTGTAATATGCGTTGTTGTCTCCATGGAAACAGAAAAAGGTGTATCTGTTGAGCGGGCTAATCCGGGTACCAAGGTCATTATTAAGACGGAACCAGTGGAATTTGGTGCCACTGTGCACGGTCTTTTTCAAAAAAATATGAATATGGAGTAACATGAACCAGGAGTTTAATGTTCCTTTACTTGTGGAGCCGTCCTATATTGAATTTTTATATTCTGTCCAGGAGCATATAAATACCGTCCATTTTACTTTACCCGGCTCACAGGTCATGGATAGCCGTACCATGTGGGATTCGGCAAATTATGAAGAATTATCAGATGCACTTGCCAGGTTCCCGGATCAGAATAAATTTGCTCTTTTAAACAGTAGTTTTTTTTCTCCTGCCATGCTCCTTAAAAAAGGTGGTCTTGCCGGGGTGATCAGGTTGCTTGATGGGCTTGCTTCCAGAGGTCTTGTGGACGGTATTGTTTACTGTGACCATTATCTGCTGATGAGCATCTCCGATCAGGCTCCTGAGCTTGCCGCTTCCCTTGAGGCGATCCCAGGGGTCAACTGTATGCTGGACTCTTACGCAAAAATTGATGCCAGAATGCAACATATAAGTGAGACCAGGTTCCGGCAACCATCAAAAATTATTCTTGATCGTTCCTTGAACCGGGATATTGATAACATGGCTTTGGTTGTCAGGCAAATCAGGGAGTACTTGCCGGATGTGACCATTGAGCTTCTCGCCAACGAAGGTTGTTTTCTTCATTGTCCTTTTAAGAATGCCCATGATGCCGGTATAAGTCTTGCGAATCTGACCGGGGAGGATCATTCGTTTCAGTTGAACAGTGAGCTTGGCTGTATTCGTATTCTCTCGGAAGAACCGCATCGATTGCTTCAGTCTCCCTTTATTCGCCCTGAAGATGTGGAGTTGTATCTCTGCCATGTTGACAGCATCAAGCTCTGTGGGCGTACCCTTGGCAGCGGCTTCCTTAAGCGGTTGATCCCCGCTTATGTGAATCGTGAATATAATGGTAATCTTCTTGATCTTCTTGATGCCCCTCATTGGCTTTCTGAGCGGTTATTTGTGGATAACAGCGGTTTGTCCTTTGACTTTGCCAACATGCTTTCAATGTGTGATAACCGGTGTCGGGAGTGTGGTTTTTGTGAAGAACTGTTCAAGTCCATTGCCAGTCCTCTGCCGCTTGTCATTGCGGATGAGAGGGTGGTTACAAATGGATAGTTCAGGTGTTCGAGTTTCTGTCCCGGGGGCGGCTGTCCGGGGTAGATAAGTAATTATATATCAGCAA
>CAZEMY010000191.1:0-4631 GCA_964513405.1 uncultured Desulfobulbaceae bacterium | reverse complement strand
AAAAAACTCAAGGAAGAGAGGGGAAAAACATGCCGCATCTTGCCATCAATGTTGACCATATTGCCACTATCCGTGAAGCGAGAGGAATAAACGAACCAGACCCGGTTACTGCCGCAGCCATTTGTGAACTGGCGGGGGCAAGGGGAATTGTTGTCCATCTCCGGGAAGATCGCCGCCATATTCAGGACAGGGATGTGCAACTACTCAGGCAGACAATAAAAACCAAACTCAACCTGGAGATGGCAGCGGCAAAAGAAATTATCAACATTGCTATTGATATCAAGCCAGACCTGGTAACCCTTGTCCCTGAGAAAAGAAAGGAACTGACCACCGAAGGAGGTCTTGATATTGTCGGTAACGAAAAAAAGCTTAAAAAATCAATAGAGAAAATGACAAAGGCAGGGATACCGGTCTCTATCTTCATTGATCCGGATGCCAGCCAAATTGAGGCAGCTGTTGCAGTGGGAGCAACTTTTATAGAACTGCATACCGGCCGTTACTGCGATGCCGTAACCGATGAGGAGCAAAGCCGGGAATTCCGCCTGATTGAACAATCGGCAGAACTTGGCTTTGAAGCCGGCCTGCGGGTCAATGCCGGTCATGGTTTAGATTACCGAAACACGGCAATGATAGCCGCCCTGCCAACCATAGAAGAGTTGAGCATCGGTCACGCTGTCATCAGCCGGGCGGTGCTGGTCGGGTTGGATCAGGCTGTGCGGGAGATGCTTGATATTATAAAAACGGCCTGATTTTTTTTGCAAAAAACACACTTTAAGAAAGTGCACAGTAGGTCGGATTAGCGAAACAAGAAGGAAGATAAAAAATACGCTAAATCTAAATTAACCTAAAAGTGCTGACACAGCAAGGTCTTAGCGTAATCCGACAACACGGTGAGAGTCGGATTACGCTAAGACCTTGCCGTTATATATTTTTTGGGTTTGATTGCGCTCTTTTCTGTTTGTCAGCTTTTTTTTCGTTATACCCGCTAATCAGACCTACGCATCTAAACCGTCCCGCTTGTATCGGATATTCAGCAGCCCAATAACCTACTTGACTTCCTTAAAACTAAACACGAAGTTAGTCGAAACTTTGCCGGAAATACTTGCACCACCAATGTTTTTAGATAATTTCTTCAAATTTTTTGCAGGTATTCCATAGTCCTTACTGTTAACAATTAATGGACGCATGGATGTAAACAGGAGTTTATCTTCACAGACCTTTGCAACAAGAACATGCAGGGTTATTTTTTTATTTTTACCATAGAACTTCAAAGTAGCTGGTATTTTCATTCTTTTATAATGAGATATTGACTCCAGCTCCTTCATATCAATTTTTGCCGTAAGCCGTGCCTGAGGAAATTTTTCAGTATTAAAAAACGACTCTTTCACCCTAGCATTTCTTATGGTGATATATGTTTCAACACTATTTAAATCAATATTTACCTCAAGATGTCCTTCTTTTGAAATTGTTCCTTCTACATTTCTGAAAATAGCAGGCTCAACCACATATTCTTCTTTTATAATACTAAAACTTACCACGGAGTTGGCACTATCAATAACCCGTTCTGATCCTGCAAATGCATTATTAAAACTTATCGCTAATAACAGTGAACATACAATGCTTATCTTCTTTATCATACCCATGACTATTCTCCCAAACTCCCCATAATATTTAATATATGCCATAGAGACGGGGCAACTCTACAACACAATACCTATGGAACACACGCCATAGGTACAAATAATAATCATTACTAAAAATGTTTTAATTTTGCAACATAAATGATGTTCGCTACCAGCACCCTCTCACAATCATTTCATCCACTTTATCAGCAGGAAATGGCAGGAAAGCAAACAAAGCTTTTTCCAAGTGCTGGCATCTTTGAAAGTTCTCATGAATCAAGGCGTGTCGCCTCGCATCGTTTCTGCCATAATGCTCCAAAATATACTCTAAACGCTGTGAAAGCGAGACTACCCGTTTATGTCTTACCCGTTTGTCGGCATAATAGACAATTTCTGCTGCCGTAAACCCTCCCCCTGCGTAACGGTCAGGGTCAAAATCCCTGATGACGATATGCTCCTCAACAATTATGGCAATATCCATATAGCCATGCTCGCAACATATCTCAGCACCGCGGGACGCATGCTCACAATCATTCTTTAGACAAGGGGTTTTGGCAATATCGTGGAGCAACGCCCCGGCCAACACCAGGGAGCGTTTCGGAAAGGGCAGTTTGTTGTTAAGGATAAGTTCAGTCACAAGTATATCAGCAATCCTTGCCACAACTATGGAGTGATGGCGGATATTGTCAAGCATCCGGTATTTATCCATGAGCTGAAGACAGGATGAAATATCTGGAATTACCATAGATTATGACCTATCTACATAAACATTCGGATTGGTGCGGAATCAGTGCGTACAGACAAGGCATGCCTTGTCTCTACAGTGAACTCCGTGGGGTGATATTCGAACATCTACCTATCTACGACTAAATTCATGAACCGCATCAACGGCAATCCTGACCTGATTAGGAGAAGTTTGCGGTACAATACCATGACCAAGGTTAAAAATGTGTCCCTTTGCTCCCTGTGCATCATCAAGCAGCTGTTTAATCCGGAGTCGCAGTTCCTTTTCGGGAAGAAAAAGGGCCAGTGGATCAAGGTTACCTTGGATGGCATGATTGCCTGCCTGGGGAATGACATCTTTAATATTAAGCCGCCAGTCAACCCCCAGTACATCTGCACCGGCGGTTACGGTATGCGGCAACAGGGTCGCTCCATTGTTGGCGAAGTAGATAATCGGAATATCCGTAACTTTTCTCAGATCCCTGATAATTGACTGAACGTAAGGCAGGGCAAAGCGAACATAATCACAAGGGGCAAGCACTCCTGCCCAGGAATCAAATATCTGCAGAGCCTGGGCACCGGCCTTTGCCTGTGCCTGGAGATAGCGACTGGTACACGAGGTTATTTTCTTCAAAAGAGAGTGATAAAGTTCCAGGTTTTGAAACATCATCTTTTTAGTTTCAAGAAAAACCTTGGATGAACCACCTTCAATAAGGTATGTCGCCAAGGTAAACGGTGCGCCGGCAAAACCAATCAGGGGAACCTTAAGAACTTCCCGGAGCATCCTGATTGTTTCCATGACAAACCCGGTTGCCACCTCCGGCTCGGGAACAATAAGGCTGTCAACCGCTTTACGCTCACGAACAGGATCTGCAAAAACCGGCCCCTGCCCTTCAATAAAATCCAGTTGCAACCCCATGGCCTCCATGGGAATAAGAATATCCGAAAAAAGGATGGCAGCATCAAAACCAAAAATATCAATCGGCTGAAGAGTAACCTCAACGCATCTCTCCGGAGTTTTACAAAGATCCAGAAACGAGCCCATGCCCCGCACCGCCTGATATTCAGGAAGGTACCTGCCCGCCTGACGCATAATCCAGATAGGAGTATAATCCGTAACCTCGCCCCGACAGGCTTTTAAAAATGTGTCATTCATTGTTTTTTATTTCTTTTGTTTTTTGTTTTTTGTTTCTTGTTTTTTATCAATACTCGGGTTACCCCAATATAGTGACAATCTACAGCCTTGGTTTGTAACTGCAGTAAGGGTCTTCGCCGAGATAATCACCACTCACCGCATAAGCTCTGGCCCGGCAGCCGCCACAAACATTAACATATTCACAGCGTCCACAGGCACCGTCATATCCTTTGAAGTCACGCATTTCCAAAAGCAGTTCTGAACCCCCCCAGATTTTCTTAAAGGACTGCTCACGAATATTGCCACAGCTCTTGGGGAAATAACTGCAAGGCAGTATGTTACCATCCACATCAATCAAACATATCAACTGTCCGGCCAGACAGCCTTTAGAGCCACCTGTGGAAAATTTCAAAGTCCGCTGTCTGGATTTCACGCCCTCCTCTTTATTCCGCTGGAGAACAATCCGGTAATATTGCGGCGCACAGGTGGGGCGAACCAGGATATCCGGTTCCTGCTGCTCCATCTCATAATGCCAGTTGAGAATATCCTCGTACTCTGATTCTGGAATAAGTTCTTCCATGATTTCCTCGCCTCTGCCGGTGGGGACAATCATAAAAAGATACCAAGCGGTAGCCCCCAACCCTTTGACAAGATCATAAATTTTTGTCGCTTCCCCACGATTTCTCGTGGTGAACGATGAGTTGACAAGGAAAGGAGTACCATGCTCATTAAAGAGTTTAATGGCATTCATAGTGCCGTCAAATGCACCGAGCTGATTGCGAAAGTTATCATGGATTTCCGCACTTGCCCCATCAAGACTGAGCGAGACAATCTTTATCCCTGATTTTTTTATTCCCCTGCAAATGTCATCGGTCACCAGGGTTCCGTTGGTAGCGAGACACATCCGCAAGCCAAGTTCTGTGCCATAAGCGGCAATATCAAAGACATCATCCCTAAGTAATGGCTCTCCGCCGGAAAGAACGACTACCGGACTGGCATAGCTTTTAATATCGTCAAGAATTCGTTTTGCCTCGGTAAAAGAAAAATCATCATGACCATGCACTTCCAGCTCAGAGGAAGAGCGACAATGAACACACTCCAGGTTGCAACGACGGGTAATTTCCCAAGCTATCCATTTTGGCTCAAATTTC
>CAZEMY010000190.1:0-4643 GCA_964513405.1 uncultured Desulfobulbaceae bacterium | reverse complement strand
TTCCTGCCCATCTTCAGCAATGTGATATGGAGAGTAACGGTAAATCAGTCACCCGGGGCGGTAAGCCGGTGGGCTGGCAGACAGGGCCGGTTGTCTGGGGAGAGCCGGGGACAAATGGTCAGCACGCTTTCTATCAGCTCCTTCATCAGGGTACAGAGATTGTTCCGGCAGAATTCATCGGCTTTCATGAATCGCAGTATGGGCTGGATTTAACCGTAGAGGGAACCACCAGTCAGGAGAAGTTGATTGCCAATATGCTGGCTCAGTCCCTTGCCCTTGCCCTTGGCAGTAAGCATGAAAATCCCAATCGTTTTTTTGGAGGGAACCGTCCCAGTCTGATCCTGCTTGGCCGTCGCCTGACCCCTGAAATTATGGGGGCATTGCTTGCCTTGTATGAGCATCGTATTGTTTTCCAGGGTTTTTGCTGGAATGTTAATTCATTTGACCAGGAGGGGGTGCAGCTCGGCAAATTATTGGCGACAACCCTGCTGGCGGAAATATCTGTCGGTAAAACAGGGCGAAAGGTAGGCAGAGGTGATAATTCACCTGAAAGAAATCTGTTGAGAGCGGCGGCAATGGTGGATGATGAAAAAGAGTGAGCTACTGTGGCTCAGTATGCCAAAAATGTGTCTTTTTTGTTGACAAAATGCGAGTTGAAGTATATATCACTCCATACTGAATGATGGTTCAATTTTTTATTGTTTTAAAGTAGGGGTTGAAGTGCTTTTTTTGACTTGAACCCGGCATGATTTGAAGGTAAAAATACTAATTTTCTCAAGGAGGAACACTGATGACAAAGCAGCATCCTACGCCTTTGTTGGACGAACTGGAGAAGGGTCCATGGCCAAGTTTCGTCACCGATCTTAAGCGACAGGCAGAAACACATCCGGAATGCTGGGATATTCTTGGTATTCTTGAGCTTTCGTTCAAGGACAGGATTACCCACTGGAAACATGGCGGTATTGTTGGTGTTTTTGGTTATGGTGGTGGTATTGTTGGTCGTTATGCTGATGTTCCTGATCAGTTTCCAGGGGTTGAGCATTTTCATACCGTCCGTATTGCCCAGCCGGCTGGTATGTATTATACCACCAAAAACCTGCGCGACCTCATGGATCTCTGGGACAAGTATGGTTCCGGTATGACCAATATGCACGGCTCCACCGGTGATATGATTCTTCTTGGTACCCGTACCGAGAACCTTGAGCCGCTGTTCTGGGATCTGACTCATGATCTCAAACAGGATCTTGGTGGTTCCGGTTCTAACCTGCGAACTCCCGCCTGCTGTCTTGGCGACTCCCGTTGTGAATGGTCATGCTATGATGCTCAGGAACTCTGCTATCACCTGACCATGCATTATCAGGATGAGATTCACCGCCCTGCATTTCCATATAAGTTTAAATTCAAGTTTTCTTCCTGCCCCAACGACTGCGTGGCAGCCATTGCCCGTTCTGACTTTGCTGTGATTGGTACATGGAAGGATGATATTGTTATTGATCAGGCTGCGGTTAAGGAGTATGTTGCCGGCAATTATCCTAGTAGCGGTGGTGCTCATAAAGATGGGGACTGGGGTCCTTTTGATATAGAGAAGGAAGTTATTGGTCTCTGCCCCACCGAGTGCATGGAAATGGACGGAGATGAAATCAAAATTGATAACTCCGAGTGTAGCCGTTGTATGCATTGCATTAATGTTATGCCTCGGGCTCTTCGTCCCGGCAACAAACGAGGGGCAACTATTTGTATAGGTGCTAAGGCTCCTATCCTTGATGGTGCTCAGTTTGGTACCATGGTCATACCTTTTATAGAAGTTAAAAAAGATAATGATTTTGAGAATGTTATTGATGTGATTGAGCAGGTCTGGGACTGGTGGATGGGAGTTGGTAAAAACCGGGAGCGGGTTGGTGAGACTATGCAGAGAGTTGGGCTGCCCACCTTCCTGCGGGTTATGGAGATTCCAGCCATGCCTCAGCATGTGAAAGAACCGCGATCTAACCCTTATGTTTTCTGGAAGGAAGAAGAAGTTGAAGGTGGCTTTGACCGGGATGTTAAAGAGTTCCGTAAACGGCATAAAATGTGAGTCGGTATTGCTGCTCAATTAGAATTAACATAAACTATTCTTATAGATAAGGAATTAAGGAGAATATATAATGGGTTACGATCCGAAAAATCCTATGGAAGGTCGAGTCACCGATCTTGGTCCCAAGAAGTATGATACCATGATGCCACCAGTCATTATGGAAAATAAGGGAAAGTGGCTGTATCATGAAATACTTGAGCCTGGCGTGCTGGTTCATGTTTCCGTGTCCGGGGCAGAGTGTTACACTGTCCGTATCGGCTCACCCCGTTTTATTTCCATTGAGTACATTCGTGAACTCTGCGATGTGGCAGACGCACACTGTGATGGTTTCCTTCGTTTTACAACGAGGAACAATGTTGAATTTATGGTTGATGCAAAGGACAAGGTTGCACCTCTTATGGACGACCTGAGAAGCCGTGACAACAAGTTCCCGATTGGTGGTACAGGAGCCTGCGTAACAAATATCGTTCATACTCAAGGGTGGCTGCATTGTCATACCCCGGCAACGGATGCTTCCGGACCGGTTAAGGCGGTTATGGATGATCTCTTTGAGTATTTTGGTTCCATGAAACTGCCGGCACAGGTTCGTATTGCTCTTGCATGTTGTCTGAATATGTGTGGGGCAGTGCATGCTTCTGATATCGCTCTGCTCGGTGTGCATCGTAAGCCGCCGATGATTGACCATGAGCGGATCACCGGTCTTTGTGAGTTGCCACTGGCAATTGCTTCCTGTCCGCTTGGTGCTGTTAAGCCTGCCAAGGCAGAAGTTAACGGTCAGACCATCAAGACTGTTAAGGTTACAGTTGAGAGATGTATGTTCTGCGGTAACTGTTATACCATGTGTCCTGCCATGCCTCTTGCTGATCCTGAAGGTGACGGTATGGCCATCCTGGTTGGCGGTAAGATTTCCAATGCGAGATCTGCACCAAAGTTTTCCAAACTGGTTATTCCTTTTCTGCCCAACACTCCGCCTCGTTGGCCGGAAACTGTTGATGCGGTTCGTCAGATTCTTGAAGCCTACATCAAGGATGCCCGTAAATATGAGCGGGTTGGTGAGTGGGCTGAGCGGATTGGCTGGCCTAAGTTTTTTGAAAAGTGTGATATTCCGTTTACCGACAAGTCTGTTGATGATTATCGACTTGCCTATGAAACATGGAATACCAGTGCTGCTTTTAAATATACTACGCATACCGATGCTTATACCAAGTAAATGAGTGTTTTTTCATTATCCGCCCCTGTTTTTCAGGGGCGGTGTTAATTTTTTATAAACAGTGAGGTGTTGTTATGGCAATGAGCATAGAGGAAGTTGAAGCTGCGATTATTGAGAAGGCTACCAAGTCTCCTAAGCCGCAGCTTTATATTAAGGATTTCTATAAATGTGATACGGAGCGTAAACCGCGTGAAATTAAAAAAATCGCCAACAGACTTGTTGAAAAGCAAGAGTTGATGTTCTGGTCTTCCGGCTCTACCACCATGTATGCCCGCCCTGATCGGATTCAGAACGAGGAAGGGTAAACTTCACTGTTGGAAATTTGTTTTATTTGTTACAAGTTACTCAAAAAAGCAAAGACTTAATAAGTCTTTGCTTTTTTTTGTTTGTGGCTGCCCCGTTTCTCTTGAAAGGGCAACATAAAATTATTGGCGGTGCTTTGTTGTGAAGATTATACAGTTTTTGCAAGTTGAATCAACCAACAGCAAGGGGCTTGAGCTGGCTGCCGACGGGGCGGAGCATGGAACTGTTGTCTCTGCACTTAAGCAGACGGGAGGAAGGGGACAGCATGGGAGATCTTTTTTTTCGCCGCCGGGTGGCCTGTATCTATCGCTTATCCTTAAACCAAAACTTATCTTTACCCATCTTCCTCTTGTAACTCTGGCAGCAGGCATTGCCTGTGCCCGTTGTTTAAATAAGGAGTATGGTAAAGAGTTGCTGCTTAAGTGGCCCAATGACCTGTATTTCACAGGAAAGAAATTGGGCGGAATTTTGACGGAGACTCTGCCGCTTCGGAAGGGGAACACGCCAGTGGTGGTCGTTGGGATTGGTATTAATGTGAAAAAGAGCAGAAATGTCCCGAAGGAAATATCAGGTCGGCTTGTTTCTCTTGAAGAAATTTACCCTTTGAACATAAATCTCCAGGAATTGCTTGAGCGGGTTGCTCTGGCGGTTACTGATTGCGTAGATATGCTTGTCATGGACAGGATAAAATTACTGGCTATCTATGATAAACATGATTATCTGTTAAACAGAACCATTCGCTGGGATGCTCTTGATGGATCAGTGTTAACAGGGGTCGGTCAGGGTATAGATGATAATGGTCAGTATCGTCTTCTTGATGATAGTGGCAATGTTCAGCTGATTTCTGCAGGCTCATTGTCAGAAGCCAGAGATCAGAAGCCAGAGATCAGAAGCCAGAGATCAGAAGACAGTTTTGTCCTCTGATAACTAAAAACCCGAAACAAATAGATATGGACGATTTGAAATTTAAGGCTCTTGTTGTCTCTGAAAAGGAAGATAAGAGTTTTTATAGATGTATTGAAGATAAGAATTTGAGAGATCTCCCCAAAGGGGAGG
>CAZEMY010000189.1:0-4663 GCA_964513405.1 uncultured Desulfobulbaceae bacterium | reverse complement strand
CCAGTTCCCAGCTGATTATCTCATCAACATTGATTTTTTTCTGGGCAAGCCGCTCCAACGCTTTTGACTGACGGGGTTTGAGACCATTTTTATTGCCTACGACTGTGATGGGGACTCTCCTTTTTGGCTTTTGGGTTGGAATTTAGGGCTTACAGCTGGATATTCGACACAAGCCCGTTCCCGCAGGTAGAATTAGCGCAAATAACCGGAAAACACCGACACAGCAAGGCTTTATCGCAATCTGACAACACGGTGAGAGTCGGATTACGCTAAAACCTCGCCATTATATATTTTTTGGGTTTGATTGCAGTCTTTTCTGTTTATCATCTTTTTGCGTTGTATACGCTAATCCGACCTACGCATCTAAACCTTTCTCTTATGTCGAATATCCAGCTCAACAGGGTGCAGAACCGGGGGTACGGGGAAAAGGAATCACATCCCTGATATTGGCCATACCGGTGACAAACTGAACCATCCGCTCAAAACCAAGCCCAAAACCGGCATGGGGAACTGAGCCGTAACGACGCAGATCCAGGTACCAGTCATACTGATCAGTGTCAATCCCGGCTTCAATCATTCGTTCCACCAAAACGACATATCGCTCTTCCCGCTGGGAACCGCCAACCAGCTCACCTATACCCGGAACAAGAATATCCATGGCGGCCACAGTTTTGCTATCATCATCAAGGCGCATATAAAACGGTTTTATCTGCTTTGGATAATTGCTGACAATAAGCGGCCGTTTTGCCACTTCTTCACAGAGAAACCGTTCATGCTCAGCTTGGAGATCAATCCCCCATGAGACTGGCACCTCAAACAAGCTCTTTTTCTGCTTCTGTTCCGCCAGCAAAATATCAACTGCCTCAGTGTAGGACATTCGGGCAAAAGGGTTGTCCCTGACCAGTTCAAGTTTACTGAGCAGTCCTTTGGCAATAAATCTATCAAACAGGGCAAGGTCATCACCACATTCCTCAAGAACCCGGTCAACCAGAAAACGGATAAGAGACTCTGCCGTTTCCATATTGGCATCAAGATCGCAAAAGGCCATTTCCGGCTCCACCATCCAGAACTCGGCAAGATGGCGGCTGGTGTTGGAGTTTTCCGCCCGGAAAGTTGGCCCGAAAGTGTAAACCCGCCCAAGAGCCAAGGCATAAACCTCGGCCTGAAGCTGACCACTGACCGTCAGCCCTGCCTGACGAGCAAAAAAATCGCCGGAAAATGGTTCTTCCCCGCCAAGCTGTGCCGGGGTAAGAGAGGTAACCGTAAACATCTCGCCTGCCCCTTCGCAGTCGGAAGTGGTGATAACCGGGGTATGTATCTGATGAAAATCATGCCTATTAAAAAAATCATGGACTGCAAAGGAAAGAACGCTGCGAACCCGGGCAACCGCCCCAATGGCATTGGTTCTTGGTCGGAGATGACTGATTGAACGAAGAAAATCGAAACTATGCCGTTTTTTCTGCAACGGATATTTTTCCGGGTCAGCCCAGCCAACAACCTCAACAGTTGAGGCCAGCAACTCGACAACCTGTCCTTTGGCTGGAGACTCCACAAGCTTTCCGCTGATAATCACTGAGCATCCGGTGGATAATCTTTTGATCTCACTATGATAATTGTCAAGACCGGTCTCACATATCACCTGTAAGCCGGCAAGGGATGAACCGTCATTGATTTCAATAAAGGTTAGTTTCCCTGAATCTCTCATAGTTCGTACCCAGCCGTTGAGGGTCAGATTCCCGCCAACTTCCGGATCGGCAAGAATTTTTTTAATGGTTATCTTTTTTTTCATTCTCTTTTTCTTTGTCTTTTTTTTTGTCTTATTCGCTGTCCCGACGACTTAACAAAAATGGTAAGAGTAGACTCCATGAGGCACTGGTGAACGGTTACTTTTCATAAGGGCTGAGCAGATACTCACAGCGGACATTGCCCATGGCGGCAAAAATCTGCTTTTTAACATCAGGAACCTGGTGGCAAATGTTTGCCAGTATTTCCCGCACCGCTACCCTCTTGGTTCGCTCTTCAAGGGGACAACAGGAACGAACAGGTACAAGTGAGTATTCACGACCAATAACCTCAACCTCTTCCTTATCGAGATAAGCCAATGGTCTGATAATACTCAAATCACCCGAGAAAAGCACTTGCTTCGGCACCATGGTGCTGATATTTCCTCCGTAAAACATGTTAAGAAAAAAAGTTTCTATCAGGTCGTCACGATGGTGACCAAGAGCCAGCTTATTAAAACCATGTTCACGGGCATAATCAAATAACTGGGAGCGACGGCTGCGGGCACATTGAAAACAAATGTTTTTAGCATTTATATTCTCTTTATCCTCCCGCTTCCTGTTCCGGTGACTGATTTCCCTATTTGGTATATAACGAGCTTCCAAAATGGTGCAGGAAACGGATATTTCACCAAGACTGGTTACAATTTCACAGGCAACATTACCCGGCGGAGGGTTTTCACCTTCCATATCAACATGGAGGGCATGAACCTTATAAGAAACTGGTGCCTTATTCAGCCAGAGGCTCAGAACTTTGGCAAGAACCAGGGAGTCAATTCCCCCGGAAACCGCAACCAGTACCCTATCTCCATCGGCAAGCATCCGGTAGTCGCCCATGGCTCTGCCGATTTTTCGTTTCCAGTTTATGGTACTCTCCTTATTTGTTTAGAACAGGATCAATCTTTATAGTAATGCTTTCCTCGTTCCCACGCAGGAGCGTAGGAACGAGGAGCGATGCACTACCTGCCATTCTCCAGAAATGAACAATCTGCAAACTGCCCATCAAGACCGTCCGCCAGCAACCTCTCTGCCGTCACCCAGGCAAACCCCCGTTTGCTCGCCCGTTTAAAATAAAGAAGGTTTTCCATAACACTTTCCTGGGTCTCATCATAGCGACCATGACATAGGACTGCACCGCTGTTCACCTCCACAAGACGCCAGGAAAAAGCAACAGATGCCGGTTCATCTGCGGCATAAGAGCCACCCGACCTATCCCGATAACGGTGAAGGGTGACCGCCAGTACGCCGTTACACCCTGTCTGCGAACCAACCTCTCTCAGCATGGACAAAAAACTGGCCCCGCCGTCATAGGAGGCCACAGGTGACTGATCCTGAGCGACAAAACGAACATCAGCAGAACCATACAACCGATCTTTAAGCAGACTGTCCAAAGTCAATACACCACCCGCCAGTCTTTTTTTATCAAGCGGGGTAAGCTTGCCATCATGCTCCTGGCCAAAAACCACCGGCAACACGGCAATACAGGTAAGAGATACCTCATCCACCGTATTAGTCTCCACGCCCCCTTGTTTCGCAGTACAACCACTGACAATAAATGCCAGCCCGGTAATTATAACAGCCATCAGGACAACACGAATATTCATCATATATTCTCCACAGTTAAATTATAGACAAGCCATACCCCTTAAAAAATAGTGCCTGTCAAAGCACCCCCTTTGAGGAAAGCTGCCCCTGCAGGTCAGGGCGAACCGCAACAGCTTTTGCAAGTGCCCGTGCCAGGGCTTTGAATACCGCCTCTATTATATGGTGTGAATTCTCTCCGTGGAGAAGATCAACATGAAGGGTAATCCCCCCATGCAGGGAAAAAGCCCAGAGAAACTCCTTAACAAGAGCGGTATCAAAATTACCCACTTTTTGATCTGGAACAGCAACACCAAAATGAAGAAATGGCCGATTAGACAGATCGAGACAAACTCTAACCAGGGTCTCATCCATGGGAACAAAACTACTGCCATATCTGCATATCCCTGCTTTATCACCAAGAGCTTTCGCAAAGACCTGACCAAGACATATCCCTAAATCCTCAACGGTATGATGGTCATCAATCTCCACATCCCCGCTGGCCTGGATTACAAGGTCAAAAAAACCATGAACTCCAAACAGGGTAAGCATATGATCCATAAAACCGACCCCGGTTGTCACCTCAACTTTCCCTGTACCGTCAAGCTGCAGGGAAACAGATATATCCGTTTCCTTTGTTCTGCGGCTTGTTTCCGCCTCTCTTTTTGCTGCCAATCCCATGCTTACTCCTTTTTCGGCTTGTCTATCTTAATTTTTTTCAGTCTTCTGTCTTCTGCTTATAATAATCAAATTTAACTCACTTTGCACAACTTTCCATCATGCCATCGCCCAGCTAACAGTAGATAGAATACCATAACTTGCAAAATATACCCTTTGCACCATTTTATTATTGACAAATGAGTTGACTTTTTACTATGGTCCTTTTCGTTTACAAAAACTGACAAAGCGGGAATAACTCAGTGGTAGAGTGCAACCTTGCCAAGGTTGAAGTCGCGAGTTCGAATCTCGTTTCCCGCTCCATTTATCATTTTTATCAAGGTTCGGCTCGCTTCGAATCTTTTTTTTATTTGCTGAGGCTCAAAGCATGAAAACCAAGTACACCCCGGTAAAAGAAATCGACCGTAAATGGCATATAGTCAACGCAGATGGCAAAGTTCTTGGCCGCATAGCCACTGAAATTGCCAGGCATCTGCGCGGTAAACATAAACCTACTTTTTGTAACTTTCAGGATAACGGTGACTTCATCGTCGTGGTCAATGCTGAAAAAGTTCACCTGACCGGTAAAAAATGGGACGACAAAACCTATTATCGTCATACCGGGTATATGGGCGGCATCAAAT
>CAZEMY010000188.1:2588-4676 GCA_964513405.1 uncultured Desulfobulbaceae bacterium | reverse complement strand
GTGTGAGAATTTATTTCAAAAACATCAACATCGCTGCCACAACTGCCCTGCAGGCAATAGAAGAAGATGGCCGCGAACAGGGCTTATTGGCCGGGGCCAATATTATCATGCCCAATATCACCAGCACTGATTACCGGCAAGGGTATCAGCTCTATAACGACAAGCCCGGGATTGATGAAAATTCAAACCAATATAATCAAGGATTATCCGCCAGAATTGCCGCCATCGGCGAAAAAATTGGCTATAATCAACGAGGTGATTTTCAGGGGACAGGGGGCAAACAAGTCATGCCTTCAAAATAGGTTGGCTAACTCAAGTTATCAACAATAACGAATTGTTTTAAAATATACAAAATAACAGCTTGGACATACTATAAGGTTATAGGTGTTCCTCTGCTGTAATGGTTAGATGGAACAACGGGCTTACCGCTATATTAAATTAACAATACCATGTTTTGGCAGAATCACTTTCGCTTGCAAGTGACAGCTAATTGTGATATCATACACCGCATGAACAATAAGCATCGAAAAGTTCTTAAATCAATCCTGACTGATCCGATTAATGGTAATATTAAATGGCAAGAAATCGAGTTATTACTTTTATCCTTGGGTGCTGTTCGTACAGAAAAGTCTGGTTCTGCTGTCAGTTTTGTATTAAATAACATACGAGCAGATTTTCACCGCCCACATCCAGAAAAAGAATCGTTGCGATATCATGTTAAAGATGTTCGTTCTTTTCTTACACAAGCAGGGGTTGTACCATGAACATAATGAAATACAAAGGCTATGTTTCTCACATTGAATTTGATGAGATAGACCGTATTTTCATTGGTCACTTAATAGGAATTAAAGATATTGTCGGGTTTCATGGCACAACGGTTGATGAACTGGAAGCAGCATTTCACGAGTCCGTGGATAGTTATATAGCAATCAGTGTAGAAACTGGCCGACCTGCTCAAAAACCTTATTCTGGTAAAATCATGTTAAGAGTTCCTCCAGATATTCATGCTGCAGTTGCCACCGCCGCCCAAGTTCACCGAAAAAGCATTAACCAGTGGGCTTCTGAAGTTTTAAATAAAGCTGCTCATATTTAATATCCGAGAGAAGCTAAAAGTCGGGTCTATCTCTTTCCACCAATGTCATTGTTTAGTATCATCCTCTGTTGGGGTTGTTTTTCCATACCAGCCAGCCCAGCCTGTATCCTTTAACCTGTATCACCTGCCCCCTGTCTGCAACAACCCGGCAAGAGCGGTTTGCCGCCGGGATGAATCCTGGTTGTGGACAGCCATGGCAAAGGCACGGCGGGTACCGACAAATACAGCCAGTTTTCTGGCTCTGGTCAGCCCGGTATAGATAAGATTTCGAAAAAGCATCCGGTAGTGCTGGCTGACCACCGGAATAATAACCACATCAAACTCAGACCCCTGGGATTTATGGATGGTTATTCCGTATGCCAGTTCCAGCTCGGAGATCTGTTCCCGCTGATACTCAACCTGGCGATGATCCGGCAGAAAAGACACTATTAAAGATAAGTCGCTATTATCAACAGCCGTTATATAGCCAATATCACCATTAAAAACTTCCAAATCATAATTATTACGACGATGAATAACCCTGTCCCCTACCCTTAAGATTTTCTCTCCCAGCTTAAGCTCAGCCTTGCCCTCAGCCGATGGATTAACCGCTGTCTGAATCATGCTGTTAATTGAAGCCGTGCCAAGACTGCCTCTAATCATGGGGGATAACACCTGAACCTCTGCACCAGGGTAATATTTCGGTACCCAGTTCACATAAAGTTCTCTCAAAACGGCTGTGCCGGTCAGCCCATAATATAGTGCTGACCAGGGATGGACTTTTTTCAGCACCGCCATCAGTTCATCGGCTGGCGAATCAGCGGCAAGAACCGCTTCCATGGAGACATGCTCAAACTGTTCCGGCAGTTCCAGATCGCGGGCAGGATATACGGTTTCCTGATCCCCTGACCAGGGATCACCATCAAAGAGATGTTCCCGTTCCTGCTCGGTCCGGTACTGCTCTTTTATCCGGCGAATAACCTGCAATTCCCGTTTTGTTGCCTCTTCCGCATCCA
>CAZEMY010000188.1:0-2488 GCA_964513405.1 uncultured Desulfobulbaceae bacterium | reverse complement strand
AGCAGAGAGGTTTGGGGAGAAACAGCCTTAAGCAGGGAGGCACTGAGGCTGATATCAAGCATGGATACTTCATCGACCACGAGCAGATCTGTCTGGAGCGGGTTTTCTTCGTTTCGTTTAAAATCCTGCCCCTGAAACTCAAGCAACCTATGGATGGTTTTGGCTTCCAAACCAACAACCTCAGCCATTCTCTGGGCTGCCCTGCCGGTTGGTGCCGCAAGAAGCACAGAGCGTCCCATGGCAAGCATAAGCTTAACAACTGATCTGGTTATAGTCGTTTTACCGCAACCCGGCCCGCCGGTAAGCACTGCACATCGTTCACCGGCAATCCCAAGTACAGCATCCTCCTGCTGCCTGCTTAACTGCAAACCGCTTTGTTCACCATAACGAACGAGCCATTTCTTAATTCTCTCAATATCAACCGGCTCCCGGCCAACCTGTTTGGAAAGCCGCAGGGCAAAATATTTTTCATAGTAATAGAGGGAACGGGAATAATAGCAGAGACAAGGCTTATCATCAGCACCTGCAAGTTCACGAACGCAGAGTTCCCGGTTTTTCTCCATGTCTCCTATCAGTTTATCTAAATCTGGAGGTTGTTCAAATTTAAGCAGCTCCGTTACCTCGGCATCAATCTGTTCTCTGAGCAAATAGCAATGTCCCTGCTCCCGGCTGGCAGAGAGTACATGCCTGATCGCTGCCCGCAGTCTGAGGGGAGAATTTTCCAGAAACCCAAGGGACAGGGCGATCTTGTCTGCTGAGAAAAAACCGATCCCGTAAAAATCCTTTGCTAACCGGTAAGGATTTTCACCGACCATGGCAATGGCATTATCTCCATACTTTTTATAAATTCGCACCGCAAACAGAGTGGAAATACCATGGGACTGAAGAAACATCATCACATCCCTGATTGCCCGATGTTCACTCCAGGCGTTGCTGATTGATTTAAGTTTCTTTTCTGCAATCCCCGGAACTTCTATCAACCTATCAATGGAACATTCAAAAATACCCAGGGTCTCCGCCCCAAAGTTACGGACAATTTTACGGGCAGTCTTGGGTCCGACCCCTTTTATCAGACCGGAGCCAAGATATTTCTCCAAAGCTGCGGTAGTTGCCGGTTTTAACTCAACTGCCCGGACAGCCTTGAACTGACGACCAAAACGGGAATGAACTGTCCAGGCACCACTAAATTCCATGGTTGCCCCTGCAAAAACCCGCATCTGATGAACGGTCACGGTGACAAGCTCACCATAACCGCCAAAGGGAGAAACCTTGATGACCGACCAGCCATTATCCTGATTATGGTAGGTCACCCGCTCAACAATGCCGCGAACTTTCTCTTCAACAATGGCTGCTGGCACAAAAAACACCTTTTTGTTTCAACTCCAAAACCTTATCTTGTCTCCACAATTCCCCATTCAGTATTGCGACCACAACCTCAACGCATGACATTTATTGCAGCGTTTCTTAACGGGTGAGAGGTGCTGGTTAAAACGAATACTCAGAAGCTGATTTTAGAAATCTTGCTATATGTTGTCTATTCTCTTTCTTGTTAAGATTGGGCTTCTTTTGCCATGGATTACAGCTAAGACCGTTACTCTTTCTTCTTCAGTCAAATAGATTATTTTGCATGGGAACCTTTTCACGAGTAATTTTCTTGTTCCCTTATACTCTACCGGGCAAATCTTTGGATTTCTTTCTAAGAACCTCAGTCCGGCATCAACTTGCAAAAGGAAATCGTACCCCAACCCCCGTCGTTTGCCTTCATACCAGGAAAAAGCTTCCTTTAAGTCATGTTCAGACTCAGGCCTGAGAATAACTCTATATTTCATGTTTGCTCACTATTCTCTTGAAAACCTCTTCCCACGGAGAACCCAAATCAGGATTTTGATGATAAGCCTCCAACCTTCCATCTATTATCTTTTTTTCTTCTGTAGTTAATTTGACCGAGTCAGCTTCTACAGCTATCGTATCCCAAATATCCCCTACCAGTTGGATTCTTTCTGGGATTGATAAATCAAGAGTATCAGTTACAGCAAATGTCTTCATAATTAATATCCTATTTTTTTCTTTTGCATATAATACAAGCCCAACGCCTTAACTTATTTTCATAGCCAGTTGCTGGAGATCTTTTTCGCACAACCCTTTTTTATTTTTACGAACTGCTTCCATAAAAGACCTGACTTATAAGCGGAGAAACTAACAAACATGCATGAAAATGTAAATGTCATTTCTTAACAACACTATACTCGCACCTCTTCGTTGACATCATACTTTTATAAGTCAAACTCCATGGTGATTGTACCGCTGATTTCGTTGGCTGCTGCGATGCTCCACACTGGTGCAAGAAAAAGGAGGACGAGGATCAAGAGATGGTGCTGATTTTTAAAATGATATTTCCTGATTTTTGTTAATTTACTTGAAAGATGAGTGAAATCCATATATTGTTTTACCTGATAAGACAAATAGGGCATGCCTATTAAAAATGACC
>CAZEMY010000187.1:0-4698 GCA_964513405.1 uncultured Desulfobulbaceae bacterium | reverse complement strand
CTTATGTTTCAAGACTTGACCCCTTTCCACTTTGTTCCTTCATGCAATGGGTAATTATTTTTCGTTGCCTGCTCCACCCCCTTGTGCTACAATGACAAAAATGGAGAACAAAACCTAAGGGAGTGTGAATAATGCAGACAATATCCGTAAGGGAAATGCGAAATCAACTTGGCAGGTTAGATCAGTTGATAGCCCGGGAACAGGAAATCATCGTAACCCGTCACAATAAACCTTTAGCCCGAATTCTGCCTGTCAGGGGAAAGAGGAAAAGACCTGACCATAAGGCACTACGAGACAGTTTGCCTCGTCAGGAGATAGCAAGCGAAGTATTGCAACGCATGGACAGGGAAGAACGATAATGGAGCTGGCATATATTGACACCAGTGCCTTGGCGAAATGGTATCTGCCAGAGTCAGGCTCAGAAGATTTTTCTGAGTGGATGGGACAACGGGAAGACACCTGTATTTCCAGCCTTACCATAACCGAGTTCCGTTGCCTTCTGGCCAGGCGGCAACGAATGCAACTGTTGAGCGTGCTGGAGGTGCAGCTGTTATCCGCAAAATTCAAACAGGATGTGGCAGATGCTCATTTAATTAATTATACTATTGAAAACAGGCACATATTAAATGCATCGTTGATGATTGAAAGTTTGCCGTCCGTACCTTTAAGAACTCTTGATGCACTTCACCTGACGATAGCCAGAGATATTTCTGTAAAAATCTTTGCTACAGCAGACAAGGTTATGGAACAGGCTGCTCAGTTACTTGATTTTGAAGTTGTTCTATTCGGGTGAAATAGGGGAAAAACATGGTCTCTTCCCACGAATATGTGGGTAATTTGCCCCGCGAAATTTAATGACGGTTTCCGGCTGTCTCAAGTTTCCCCTGTACCTCAACACCGCCAATGGATATATTGCCCACAATGGAAATAATAACCGGACATATCAACACAGACTTTGACAGCCTTGCCGCCATGATTGCAGCAAGGCTGATCTACCCGCAGGCATCCCTTGTTTTCCCCGGCTCCCAGGAAAAAAATGTCCGTGACTATCTTGCCCAGGAATTCCCGGACATCTATGACTTTAAAAAAATAAAAGATATCCCCCTGGAAAGCGTCACCCGCCTGATCGTGGTTGACACCCGCAGAGCGGACAGAATAGGTCGTCTTAAGGAATGTCTTGCCAACCCCGGTGTTGAAATCCATCTATACGACCATCACCCTGACAGCCCCGATGACCTGAAAGGAACCGTGGAGATTGTTGAGCAGGTCGGTTCGGTGACAACTCTGTTCTGCCGTATTTTAGAAAAAAAAGGAATTATTCCGAGCAGGGACGAAGCCACTCTGATGGCTCTGGGACTCTACGAAGATACCGGTTTTTTTCTTCACTCAACCACCACGCCCACAGATCTTGAAGCCGGCAGCTGGCTGCTTGCCCGTGGAGCCAACCTCGATGTGGTTAGCCAGTTTATCTCCCATGATCTTAATGCAAGCCAGGTAGGTTATTTAAGTGAATTACATAAACAATCCACCACCTACACCATTCAATCTGTGCGGGTAACCATAGCCAGAATGACCCTGCCGGAATATGTGGGTGGGTTTGCTGTTCTTCTGCGCAGACTGATGGTCATGGAAAATCTTGATGTCCTCTTCGGACTTATCTGCATGGCCGAACGGACATACCTGATCGGCCGCAGCCGGATTCCGGAGGTAAATGCCGGTTCAATAGCCCGGGAATTCGGGGGTGGAGGTCATAGTTCCGCCGCCTCTGCCACCATAAGAGAGATGACAATTTTTGAAGCAGAAGAAAAACTGATCAGAACCCTTCACCACCATATACGCCCCCGCTCCATTGCCGGCGAAATAATGTCTTCTCCGGTTCTCGCCGTACCTCCAACCACCACCATTGACGAGGTAAACCAGTTGTTGACCCGGTACAATGTCACAGTCATGCCTGTAGCCATGGATGTCCCGGAAAAACATTGTCAAAACCACCCTTGCGGGTTACTCGGTATGATCTCAAGAAGGGTGGTGGAAAAAGCCATTTTCCATAAACTCGGCCACCTGCCAGTCAGCGAATATATGACCACTGATATAGCCACCCTGCCGGCTTCTGCCACCCTCGCCGATATTCAGGAAATGATCATCGAACACCGTCAACGGCTGATCCCGGTTATTGATGGCGGCAATAAAAAGAACAGGAAAAACAGGGAAATCGTAGGGGTCATCACCCGAACCGACCTGCTAAGTCTCCTGGTCAACGACCCTGCTCATCTCCCGGAAAACCTTATCAGAGAAGATAAACACCCTTCAGTTGCCCGAACCAGAAACCTAAGCAGATTGATGAGCCAACGGTTAGAGAAGGAAATAATTATTCTTCTTAAAACTATCGGCGAAACTGCTGCTGAGCTTAAACTAAACAGCTTCGTAGTTGGCGGCTTTGTCCGGGATCTGCTCCTCCACATTAAAAATCTGGATATTGACATCGTCATAGAAGGTGATGGAATATTTTTTGCCCGAAAATTAGCTGAAAAAAATGGCGGTACGGTTCGTACCCATGAGAAGTTCGGCACAGCCACGGTTATTCTTCCCGATAATCGTCGTATTGATGTCGCCACAGCCCGGCTGGAATATTATGAATATCCCGCCGCCATGCCAACGGTTGAGCTATCTTCACTAAAGCTTGACCTCTACAGGCGGGACTTCACCATTAACGCCATGGCAATAGCTCTTAATCCTGAAAGATTCGGGACACTCGTCGATTTCTTCCACAGCCAGAATGACCTTAAGGAAAGAAGCATCCGGGTTCTTCATAATTTAAGTTTTGTCGAAGATCCCACCCGAATATTCAGAGCTATTCGCTTTGAGCAAAGGCTTGATTTCCGGATCACCAGACATACCGAAAAACTGATCAAAAATGCGGTCAAAATGGATCTGTTTAACAGTTTTTCCGGAATCCGTTTTTCCAATGAACTCAAACAAATCTTTGCTGTTGATAACCCTCTCCCTGCCCTGCGGAGGATGGATAATTTTGCACTCTTCCCATTCCTCTGGCCGGAGCTGCGACCCAACCTGAAAATCGACCGCCGGTTTGTCCACCTCATAATTCAGGCATCCCGTGCGGTTTCCTGGTTCAAACTTCTCTACCTGAAAACAGATTGTGCATTCTGGGCGGTCTACACCCTCGCCATAATGAGCCGCTCCAGGACAAAAGAGCTGATCGCCTTCTGCAGGCGTTTTGAAGTTAGCGAACAACAGGAAAAAATGCTTATCCAGCAAAAAAACAACGCTGAACGAATTGCAGGAGAGATGCTGCGCAGACCTTACCTTAAAACCAGCGAAATATATTGGCTTCTCCTTGCCCTGGAGAACGAAGGGCTTCTTTACCTGATCACCATTGCCCGCAAAAATCATATCAAAAAAGCGGTTTCCTTGTTTGTAACCAACCTGCGGGACACCAAAGCTGTAATATCTGGCAATGACCTGAAAAAAATGGGTTTCTCACCGGGGCCGCTATACAAAACCATGATTAACTTTGTCCTTGAAGCCCAGCTTGACGGACAGGTCCATAATAAAGAAGAGGCGATGAGTCTTGTCAAAGACAACTTTCAGCCTTAAGGTTAGATCTGACAGTCAGCTTTTGTAAATGTTCGACTATCACCCCATTTTTGTCCGATTCGCCTCACCCGCATATGAATAGATATAGCAGGAGAGACGAATCGAACAAACATGGGGCAATATTCAGATAGCGTAGACTTCGAACATTTAAGAGGCCATCGTTTTGCACTGATTTCTCACCAACCCGAATATTTACCAGCCTTTAACCAATGGATAGCAGCTCAAAGATTACTCCATATAAAAAACAGCCCCATAAAAATAAACCATGGACATACAACATTTTCTCCAGCAAATAGCTATCCTCGCCCCGCCTTTTCTTCTTGCCATTACTTTCCACGAACTTGCCCATGGCTATACCGCCTGGAAATTAGGCGATCCCACGGCAAAACGAGTCGGTCGGCTGACCATGAACCCCATTAAACACCTTGACCCCTTTGGAGTAATAGCTTTTTTTATTATGAATATAGGATGGGCCAAACCTGTACCAGTTGATATCCGCTACTTCAAAAATCCCAAGAAAGATATGCTGGTGGTCGCCATAGCCGGACCAGCCGCCAATGTGTTCCTTGCTGTGGCCAGTGCCATCCTGGTAAAATCTCTTTTTGCAGTACCAGTCCTGCCCATGTTTTTTTTGGAACCACTGGTAAATATGCTGGTCGCCAGCGTCTGGATCAACATCATGCTGGCCGTATTCAACTGTTTACCCATCCCCCCTTTAGACGGCTCCAGAGTGTTGATGAGCATTCTCCCGCCTGATATGGCTCGCAGCTACGCCCGCCTTGAACCATTTGGTTTTATTATTCTCCTTGCTCTTTTTTTCCTCGGCACTATCTCGCAAATAATCATGCCTATAATCATGTTTGCCAACAACCTGCTTCTCGGCTGAACAGGCACGGAATAAAAATACGAACACTGCCTACAATAAACTATGCTGGCAACAACATAGCTATTTGGGACTTCATGCAACATGTGAAAACACGGGTTGATTAGAAATCAGTGAATAACTACGAGTTCTTAAATATCCCATGCTTATTTCCCATAAACTTATGTTTTTTGTTGCTTAAAAGGAACTGTTACTATATA
>CAZEMY010000186.1:0-4753 GCA_964513405.1 uncultured Desulfobulbaceae bacterium | reverse complement strand
CTGTTCTCCAGAGTCTGCAAACTGAGAAGCAGTGTCATTATTTTGACCGGCATCAGCCAGCTGCTGCTTAAATAAAGTTTCAGCCTTAGCTGGTTCCGTATTACCCCCTGATTCCCCCGCAGGAGATATATGTCGCCCAGGCTCCATGGGCATTGCTGGCATGGCTTGCATCAGTTATCCTTTTCTTCCATATATTTCTGCTGCAGTTTTGAAAATGCGGCTGTAAGCTCAATGGCTCTTCTTCTGTCCATAGTATCCAAAATTTTTGCGGCCGATTTTGTTTTCATGCGGGCAAGAATTGAAATGGTCAAGTTCTTGTCCAAGCCAATAAAAATATTTGCAGCATTTCGCGGCTCCATTTTTTCATACATTTTCGCCAACTCTTTTATCCTTTTGTGTTCCTGAAGACTTTTTTCGCTTAACAGATCTTCGATGTCTTTTCTTATCGTCGTTAGTTCCCTTAATTTCTTATCGACTTCTGTTTCCAATCTCTTTAGCTCATTTTTCTTAACTGCAATTTCTTCCTTTTCCCTATCAAGGGTTTGCCGTTCCTGTTGCAACTCTGCCAACAGCCTTCTCTCTTCTACAGAGCCAAACTCCATGCCAGTATTTGAAGGGGGGGGAGAGGTGTTTTCTTCGCTAAAGCTAACGACCGGCAGGCAGCAGAGCATGAGAAATGCATATAGAATATAGAACGGTGATTTCATAATTTATCTCTATTTGTGTGAACTATATTAATGGTTATGGCGGAGAACAGCAATTTCGTCAAACGAGGCCATTTCTTTTTTTTCCAAATAATGCTTAAAAGCGGCGTTCTGCTTTTTTTTAAGTTTTTCCAGAGCTTTTTTGTCTCTGCCAGCCTCGATAAGTTTTTTTCTGCTCTGTAAAGCCTGCTCCGACAAAAGATCAAGCTGCCCCCGCACTTTCTCAAGGGACTTCTGCCGGGCACTGATCCAGTTTTCAGTAATTATAAGTTTTTCGACAGTTAGCCCATGTTGCTGCTCGCTGGCAAGTCCTTCATATAATCTGCCGAGTTCATTTTCAAGCTGTTTGGCTTGTTGTTTTATTTTGATTTTCTGCTTGAGGATGGAGAAAAGTTTTTGCTGTGCCAGCTTTTCAAGCTGTATTCGATAACGCAGCACTGACTCCATGGAGAATGGTTTCATGTTAATGCTGTCCTTTTATACAGGTTACAGGAGACAGGGGACAGGTAAGTATCCCGCCGTTGGCGGATGAGTTTAAATATAAGAACCCTGTAACATAGTTCTGTAACCTGTTGCAATCCATAACCCCCTGTCTCCTGGCTAAGGATCTCTCCTCTCGGTTCCTTTTCGTCTTGGAGACCTCCGTTGCTGCCCCTGCCGTTCACTGACCAGCTCGCCAAGATCTTTTAATGTTTCGTCCATTGAAGAAGATTCGTTAAAATCCTGGCGGAGAAAGTTATTTATTCCATCAATACAGGAAATGGCGTAATCAATTTCCTTACTGCTGCCTTTTGTGTAGGCACCAATATTAATGAGGTCTTCGGCATCGCGGTGGACAGCCATGACGGTTTTTGCCTTGCCGGCAAGTTCAACATGTCGTTTGGAAACAATGGCACGCATCACCCGGCTGGCTGATGCCATGATATCTATGGCAGGGTAATGATTTCTTGCCGCAATGTCGCGGGAAAGCACTATATGCCCATCCAGGATAGAGCGAACCGCATCAGCCACCGGTTCGGTCATGTCGTCTCCGTCAACCAGAACAGTGTAGAGACCTGTTATGGAACCTTTGTCAGTGAAGCTTCCAGCCCTCTCCAAAAGCTTTGGCAGAGTGGCAAAAACTGAAGGGGTGTATCCCTTGGTTGTGGGAGGCTCACCAATGGCAAGCCCGATTTCCCGCATGGCCATGGCAAAGCGGGTGACCGAGTCCATCATCAAAAGAACATTTTTGCCACAATTGCTGAAATATTCTGCAATGGCGGTGGCAACAAAAGCTCCCCGCATACGCAGGAGCGGGGAACAGTCAGAGGTGACAACAATCAGTACCGATTTTTTGAGTCCTTCTTCACCAAGATTACTTTCGATGAATTCCTTAACTTCACGACCCCTCTCACCAATAAAAGCAATCACATTGACATCAGCATGGGCATACTTGGCCATCATGCCAAGAAGAACGCTTTTGCCGACTCCGGAACCTGCCATAATCCCCATCCTCTGCCCCTGACCACAGGTAAGAAAACCATTAATTGCCCGAACACCAAGGTCAAGAGGTTCTTTGATTTGGCGGCGATACATGGGGCCAGGCGGGTGACTGTATAACTCTTTTGTCCCTTCAAGCTGGAGTGGGGGGCCCTCGTCAATTGGCTCCTGCATTCCATCTATAACCCGGCCCAACAGATTGTCACCTACTTTGATGGTGGCATTTTCTTTAATAACCCTTATTCGGCTACCCGGGCCAAGTCCCCGTAAATCACCAAGTGGCATAAGTAATGCCTGATTATTATTGAAACCGACAATTTCCGCCGGTACCGGCTGCCCCGGCTCAAGGGGATAAATCTCACCGAGAGAACCTATTGATGAGCGGGGACAGCTACCTTCGACCACCAGACCAATAATCCGCTGTACCTTACCGTAAATCTGAATAGTGGATAAACTGGCAATGGTATCTGCAGAGATATTCATGTTCCATCCTGGTTTTAAGTTTTTGCCTCCCCACCCCTGTCCTTGTCAGAGGACAGAAATCAGAGGACAGAAGACAGACTAATCAGCAGCCAAAGGCTGATATAATTATTAAAACAAGTAATGACACAAAATCCTGTCACCTGCCTTTGTCACTTGCCTTTGCCACCTGTCTTCTGTCTTCTGTCTTCTGGTTTCTGTTATCCTGAAGATGTTCTTTCAAAAATGCCCCGACAATCTCCATTTGTGCTTCAATGGTGGCATCAACTGTACATATCGATGATTCCAGCCTGCAACCACCGCGACTTACGGCGGGATCGGTTTTAAGGCGAATCTGTTTTAAGCTGCTGAATTTTTCGCGAATGCTTTTTGTCATTTTTTCGACAGTCTCAAAATCATCCGGGTTAAGCCAAATCTCGTATTCGCTGCTGTTCAAGGATATTTCAATAGCCTCCTGAAGGGTGCGTACAATTGCCTCCCGGTCGGTTTGCAGCTCCCGACCCACTATTTTCCTGCTCAATGCCATGACAAGGTTAATAGTGTCGCCGCGGCTCTGTTCCAGAAGGTTTTTATGGAGGCTGTTGATTTCAGCGCAGGCACAGGTGAATGCGTCAACGGCCTGGTGCAGATCGCTGGCTATAGCCTGCTCTGCTTCCTGTTTCCCCAGAGCATAGGACTCACTCTTTATTGCCTCTATGTTCAACTCTGCCTGTTGCCTGCTGACTGTTGATGGTGATACGCCCTCAACTGTTTCCTTATTGCTTTCAACCACTGCCGTTGCCTGGGGACAAGATGATTTTTCTATGCCGGCAACCTCACTTACAAGTGAAGTTCGTGTGAACCTGGAACTATCCTTAAAAACTTTATACGAGCTCATCGCCTCCTCCCTTACCGAGGATGAGTTTTCCTTCCTCCTCAAGTTTCATGGCGATTTTAATAATGGTCTGCTGCATGGTTTCAACTTCTGATAACCTGACCGGGCCCAGGGCTTCAAGGTCATCCTTAATCATGTCTGCTGCCCTTGCGGACATATTGGAAAATATGTTTTCCTTTAACTCATCGGAAGCGGTTTTCATGGCAAGGGTCAGTGAGTCGTTATTTACTTCACGGAGAATCATCTGCATGGAGCGACTGTCAACATTAACCAGATCCTCAAAAGTGAACATCAGCTTACGAATTTCTTCAGCCAAATCCGGGTCTACTTCTTCAAGATTGTCGAGAATGTCGGAATCAAGGTTATTCTCCATCTTATCCAGGATTTCAACAACTTTGGAAATACCGCCTACCTGTCGCTGATCCTGCTCACCACCGACAGTGCCAAGTTCCCGCTGGAGTGCCTCTTCAATCCGGTTAATCACTTCCGGGGCAACCGAATCAAGGGTGGCAATTCTGTATATGACATCTGCCTGCATCTCTTCGGGGAGGAGAGAGACAATATCACTTGAATGTTCAGATGTTTGGGTAGAAAGAATAAGGGCAATGGTTTGGGGATGTTCCCGCTTAAGAAGTCCTGCCACCATAGCTGGCTGCATCTTGGAAATTGTTTCTAACGGACGGGTTTCCGTCCCGTTGACAAACTGTTTCATCAACATTTTTACTCTATCTTCAGGACCACTGCCGGCAATTGTTTTTTTTGCAAAATCCTGTCCTTGAATGACCAGGCCGGCCTGGCTTTTTGCTGAAAGTGCAAAATCAGCCATAACCATGTTTTTAATATCTTCGGGGATATGTTTTATTTCAGCCATGATCTGGGTAACCTTGAAAATTTCTTCATCAGTCATTTCCCGCATTACCCGGGCAGCGAGATCCTCGCCGAGACATACCAAGAGAACAGCAGACCGGGTGATGCCGTCCAGTTTTTCCTTCTGAAGAATCATGAACGAACACCACTTTGTTCATGCACCCAGTTTTTAAGGATATGAGCGGCAAATACCGGGTTTGCCTCAACACTTTTACGGACATTCTGGCTCGGGTCACTCATTAATAATTCAACTTCTTTCTGCTCTTTGGCGTTGACGGCTTTAACTCTTTCCAGCTCCAGTTCCTCTACGGTCTTGAAATGCTGGGTTACATCGTTGCGCAGAGTCTTG
>CAZEMY010000185.1:0-4778 GCA_964513405.1 uncultured Desulfobulbaceae bacterium | reverse complement strand
TCATTGGCGGAAAATTCAATTTTGGTTTACCCACTTGAAACAGCGAGGAGCCATAATTATCTGCTTGTGCTCATCTTTACAGCCCGCAACAATATTTTTCCGCCAGGTCAACATCATCCTTTGAGCCAATAATCAATGGAACCCGTTGATGCAAATCAGTCGGTTCAATATCGAGAATACGACGACCATCATCGGTAATAGCCCTGCCTCCAGCCTCCTCAGCCAGCATGGCTAACGGGGCAGCTTCATAAAGGAGTCGAAGTTTTCCCGCCTGTTTACCTGTGCTTTTTTTGTCCCGGGGATAAAGGAAAATGCCGCCGCTGATCAGGTTACGATGAAAGTCAGACACTAATGAACCGATATAGCGAAGACTTAAAGGTGTCCCTGTTTCCGGGTCAGCATCTTTGATATGATCAATATATGAGCGAACGCCATCATGCCAGGAATTGGCATAGGCTTCATTAATTGAGTAATACTTTGTCCGGGCAGGTATCATGATATCCGGATGGGAAAGAAAAAATTCCCCGACACTGGGATCAAGGGTAAACCCCTGCACTCCATCGCCAGTGGTATAGACCAGCATGGTTGAGGAACCATAAATAATGTAACCTGCCGCGACCTGGCGGGAACCGGCCTGGAGAAGGTCCTGTTCTGCCCCCTGCCCTCCGCTGCTTACCCGCCGATGTATGGAAAATATAGTGCCGACACTGACATTGACATCAATATTGGAGGAGCCGTCAAGGGGATCAAAAGCTACCGTGTACTTGCCTTCATAACCATCCATAACCGGGATAATATCATCATCTTCTTCCGAGGCCATAACACAGACAAATCCACACTGTTCCATACGCCGCTTGATGGTCTGGTTGGCAAACTCATCTAATTTCTGAACTTCCTCGCCCTGAATATTGGTTTTCCCCGACTGACCGAGAATATCAGCCAACCCTGCCATATTGACTTCGGCACTGATAATTTTACCCGCAACAATGAGTTCGTTCAAGAGACCGGTAAATTCACCAGTGGCCTGGGGATGCACCTGTTGACAATCCATGATCTGTCTGCTGACTGTTATCCCTTTTCTTTTCAACATAACTCCCCCTTGTTATTTTTCAGGTTTACTTTACTGCCTAACTCCAGCCCGTACAAGTCATTTAACCGGTAATTTCCAGTTGCGCACAAGATTAATCAATGTCCTGACCCCCACTCCGGAAGGTCCTTTGGGAATATACGGTTTTTGGGTAAAGCCCCAGGATGTTCCGGCAATATCACAGTGTGCCCATGGTATATCACCGACAAATTCCTGTAAATAGGCTGCCGCAGTAATCGTACCGGCTGCCCGGCCACCGGTATTTTTAATATCAGCAACTTTTGATTCAATCTGTTTGGAATATTCTTTACCCAGCGGCAAACGCCAGAATGGTTCACCGGCTCGTTCACCTGCTGAAATTATCCAGTCTACAAGTTCATCGTTATTTGCCAGTAATCCTGTATAGTGATGACCAAGACCTGTAATAACAGCCCCGGTCAAGGTCGCAAAATCAACGACCGCATCCGGTTTATAGGTTTTAATACCATAAGCCAAGGCATCAGCTAGGATAAGCCGCCCCTCCGCATCAGTATTGATTATCTCCGAGGTCTTACCACCAAAGTGAGTTATAACATCTCCAGGTTTTAAGGCCTGACCGCTCAACATGTTATCGGTTGCAGGTACCACAGCAACCACATCTACGCTTGCCGGCTTTTCTTCGCCTATGGCCTGCATGGCGGCAAGAACCACTGCCCCGCCACACATATCATACTTCATATCCTCCATGCCGGCTGCCGGCTTTATGCTTATCCCGCCGGAATCAAAAGTCAACCCCTTGCCAACCAGCAGCAAAACAGGTTTTTTTGTTCTTTCTTTTTCACCTTCTATGTCACTCTTGTCTGCTCTGTATTCAAGAATAACAAGTTTTGGTGGCGTAGCAGACCCCTGATTAACGGCAAGGAGCCCCCCCATGCCCAATTTTTTAATTTCCTCTTTGCCAAAAATTTTGTGCTTCAGACCATGTTCTTTAGCAATGGACTTTGCATAGCGGCCAAAAGCCTCCGCTGTCCACATATTACCCGGCTCATTTGCCATGTCACGGGCTCTGCATGCTGCCTCGGCAACAACTCTTCCTTTCTTGAGTCCCTGACGAACAGGACCGGCCGCACCGTGCCCACTCAGCAAAAATGACTGAACAGGGAGCGACGCTTGCTCATCACCGTTAACCGTTTTGTATTTATCAAAAGAATAGTTGCCAAGTAACAATCCTTCGCTCATGGCTTCCGCCGTTTCTGAAGACGACAGCCCCGCCATCTCCGGCAAGGCCACACACATACTACCTGCATTTAACTTACGACCCTCGGAGGCAATCACCCCGCCGGCAAGTCGTATTTGCTCAAGTATTTCATTTTCTTTTTTTGTTTTTGTGTTTGTTTTTTCCTGCTCCTTTTTGCCAAGACCAACCAGCAAAATAGAACGACAAGCAAAACCACCCCCCATAACCTGATCAAATAGTTTTGGGTAAAGGAGGCGGGTTTGCCCCTGTTTGCCTGTAAAATTTCCGGACTTACAAACCGCCTTAACAATTTTTTTTATGTTTTGATCACATTCAGGGATACTTTTTTTCCCCTGCAAAAGACAATATACCAGTACATCTCCATCAAACTTTTCCGGTTTACGAGTAGTTACGGTGAACACGATACAACTCCTTTTAAAGTTAAACGACATATCAGAAGGCAGAAGACAAAACAATGTGCAGATAAAGGCTGATACAAACTGTATACTTAACTGATTATCTGTTCTATCCTACATTATATTCACCAAGTAGATAGCGTAGACTTCGAGCGAAGACTCGGAATGCGAAGCACATAGCAGAAGACAGAAATCAGAGGACAGAATGGTCAGCAGCCAAAGGCTGATATAATTATTAAAACAAGCAAAACAAAATCTTCTGGCTTCTGGCTTCTGGCTTCTGGCTTCTGGCTTCTGGCTTCTGGCTTCTGATAAATACACCATCAGGAGATTAAGCTCAATTGGCAATATTGTTTTTTTAGGTTAGATTGGAAAAAAGATTGTACTTTTTTAAAAAAAATCAGGAGACCAAATGCTCACTCTGCTTATCATTTCTGTCAGTTCAGCCATCTTCATTTCCGCACTATGCAGTATCTTTGAAGCGGTTCTTTACACCCTGACCGCAAGCCAGGTGGAGTTGATGAAGGAAACCCATCCCCGCCGGGCGGAGATTATGGCAGATATGAAGGAAAACATCAACCAGCCAATCACAGCAATACTTACCTTGAACACTATGGCACATACTGTTGGTGCATCCGTTGCAGGTGCCGCCGCAGCCGGGGTATTCGGAAAGAGCAGTCTGATCTGGTTTTCCCTGTGCTTCACCCTCGCTGTACTGATTTTTACAGAAATTCTCCCTAAAACCATAGGGGTACAGTATGCAAAACATTTATGCCCCTGGATAACCAGACCTTTACAGATAATGGTAATCGTCATGAGACCAGTTATCTGGCTTTGCCAGATGATTACGCAGCTCATCCCTAAAAACGAGGATCAAAAACAGATATCTTCCGAGGAATTGCAGACCATAGCTAAACTATCGCTTAAGTCAGGCGAAATTGCCCAAGATCAGGAAGCTGTCATTAACAACATCCTAAAATTAAGAGAAAAAACCGTTCGCCAGGTTATGACTCCGAGAACAGTAACCTTCATGGCGGATAAAAACATAACCATAAAGGAAGCAAAACTGCTTGAAGAAAAATGGCGCATGCATAGCCGTGTTCCTGTTTACAACGAGGATATTGACGAAGTAGAGGGAATTGTGCTAAGCCGTGACATGTTTATCGAGGCAGCTGATAACAGGTATGAAACAAAGCTTGCAGACATTATGCAACCAGTTTCTTTCATTCCGGAAGCAGCCCGGTTAAACACAGTTTTTGTTGATTTTTTTGATCGCCGGCGACACCTGTTTGTAGTAGTTGATGAATATGGTGGCGTAACCGGTGTAATAAGTATGGAAGATATAATTGAAGAAATTATCGGCCGGGAAATTGTCGATGAATCTGACAGAGAGCTTAATATGAGAGAACTTGCCCGGCAGAGCAGTAAACAGGAGGCAGGGGTCAGGGCATAGCAAACGAGACCAGCACCAGAAGAACACAATTTTGATTTGGTATAAATAGAGTCTCGCAACTTAAAGCTTTTATATATTACACAAAGGGCTATCACAATGAAATTCCAGGTGAGCACTATCTTTTTTTCGATTATTTTATCCTCCATACTCCTGGTTCAAGGTGTTTCTGCCAGTCAATGGTTTGTCAAACCCAGCACAGAAGTACCAATCCGGGTAGGGATGGGGACAAAATACAAGATTGTTGCCATAGTCAAGGATGGCACAGCCATAGATGTTCTTGCCAGACAGGATAGTTGGGCAAAAATACGCCTTGCAAGCGGCAGGGAAGGATGGATATTAAGACGCTTTTTAAGCAAAGAAAAACCTTTTACCGAGCAATTAGCCTATCTTGATATTGAAAATAAAAAACTGGGAAAAAAAATAATCCAAACAGATAGCCGTTTCCAGGAACTCATTGCAATAAACAGCACAAATGCACAGGATTTATCAGCCTGCATCAGCGAACGGGATCAAATCAGGGCAACATATGAACAACTTAAAATAGACACCACTGATGTTGTTCAAACGTAACTACTCACCCCATCCGACCAGGACGTTTTCCCCCAC
>CAZEMY010000184.1:0-4787 GCA_964513405.1 uncultured Desulfobulbaceae bacterium | reverse complement strand
ACTTGTTTTTAAAATAGCTATATCAGCCTTTGGCTGCAGATAGCGTAGACTTCGATCTATTCTGTCTTCTGTCTTCTGTCTTCTGTCTTCTGTCTTCACGGACACTTGCCCCTAACCAGAGTCTTACCCGGCGGGAACAAAGTCTGGCTGACAAGTGTCAGGCAAATAGCGAGCAGAACGGCAGACACACCCATGAGTACATTGTAATACGCCGGAGCAACCAGAGCCAGGCGAATAATCATGGTGCAAAGGGCAAAACCGGAGTTACGAAACATCGCATACGAAGAATGATTATAACACTGGGCAACTAGGACAAGAAGTATATCGGTGATTATCAAAAGGGTATAGAAGTCATTAAAAAAGTAAATATAGGGATAACCTGTGGCAAACTTGTAAACGGTCATCCCCCCCATGACCGCAAAAGAGGTAAGCAAACATAGTGCCACCCCTTTTTTAGCGGCAACAAACTGGTATAGATTATCAATTTTCCTGTCGCCGGCATCCCCGTAACGGTTCTGGACAAGGTAATACACCCCAAGCAGGGCAAAGATAATCACTGCTCCAAAACCATCGCATATAATCCGGAGAATAGCCCCTTCATTACCGATAAAAGTAACAGGCTCATCAAAGTATGATAACTCCTTAAAGGCGTTACGCATCAGAATCAGAGCCAGAATCAGGAACTGTTTACCCACCGAACGGGAAAAAGAACAGGGCAGAATAAAGATCAGGCTGATGATCTCAAGGATAAGAATCACCGTGAATGCCCATATTGTGGCATGAAAATGGTTATCCGGAACTATGGTGTTCCATGGTGCCGGCAACAATTCCCAGCGATTAAGCTCAATAACAAAGAGGCTCACCACAAAGAAGACCACCAGAAGCCCTGATATTCTGCTGTGTACCTTCTCATTTTCATAAAAATGATGAAAGGTATCAAAAATCCAGGTTATTCTTTCGTAAATCTTGTCCATATCTATTTGGGGCTTAGGATTCTATCATCTGATTTCTAATTTCCGCCTTATGATGACTCGGCTGAAAAAAACGGAGCCGGTTAGCATTGGTGACCACGGTCACTGAAGACAAAGCCATGGCAATGGAGGCAAACACAGGATGGAGCAACCAGCCGGTGAAAGGGTAAAACAGCCCGGCAGCAAGAGGAATACCAAGGGAATTATAAACAAAAGCACCAAACAAATTCTGTTTGATATTTCCAATAGTTGCCCGGGAAATCTCAATGGCAGTTACAACCAGCATCAGGGAATCGCCAACCAAAGTGATGTCACCATTATCAATGGCAACATCTGTGCCGGAACCTATGGCAAAACCTGTATCCGCCTGGGCAAGAGCCGGAGCATCATTCACGCCATCACCAACCATTCCCACCTTGTGACCTTTTGCCTGCAAAGATTTAATATAGCCAAGTTTTTCTTCGGGCATAACCTCGCTGTGTACCTCTTCAATACCTACTTCCAAAGCGACCGCATCCGCAGTAGCCCGGTTATCGCCGCTGCACATTACCACGGTTATACTCTGTTTCTGCAAGGCTCTAACCGCTGCCACCGAGTCAGAGCGAAGGGGGTCACGAAGAATCAGGAGCCCCAGGGGTTGCTCAGTATCAGCAAGATAAATTGGAGTGGCCCCGGCGGTGGCCTGTTTTTTTGCCTCTGCCATAAGTTGCTCTGAAATAATTATTCCCAGCTCTTTCAGCAACAGATAACTGCCGAGATAATATTTTTTGCCAGCCACCATCCCCTCTATTCCCCGACCGGCAACAGCCATGAAATCTGCAACAGGCAACACCTTTTCCCCCTTTTCGGTCAAGGCCCTGACCACTGCTTCTGCGAGAGGATGTTCCGAACCGGCCTCCAGACTGGCAGATAAAAGGAGAATTTCCTCAGAATCATGCCCTGATTCCGGAAAGATTGCGGTTACCGTCGGCTCACCCTTAGTCAAGGTTCCGGTTTTATCCACGACAAGATAGTCAAGAGTTGAGGCGGTCTGCAATCCATCTGAATTTTTTATCAATACCCCAAACCGGGCAGCCCGACTGGTACCAACCATGATGGCAATGGGAGTCGCCAGCCCAAGAGCACAGGGACAGGCGATAACCAACACCGCAATGGCAGCGGTCAGGGCATGGGCAAGGGGAGGTGCAGGACCAAGAACTAACCATAAAAAAAAGCTGGTCACAGAGATGACCATGACTATAGGCACAAATACGCCGGAGAGTTTATCGGCAAGACGGCCTATGGGTGGTTTGGAAAGCTGGGCTTTTTTTACCATGGCAATAATCCTTGCCAGGGTGGTATCCTCAGCAAGACGGGTTGTTGTCATGGTAAAACTTCCTGACTTGTTCATGGTTCCGCCGGTCAAATCATCCCCCTCTTTTTTCTTAACCGGTAGAGGTTCACCGGTGAGCATGGATTCATCCACAGTACTGTTGCCCATACTCACAACACCGTCAATGGGAATTCGCTCACCCGGTCGCACCCTTAAAAGATCACCTTTGCCAAGCAGGGAAACAGGGACTTCCACTTCTTTTTCGCGGATAACAACCCTCCCCTTTCTCGCCCGCAGACCAATCAAAGAGCTTATAGCCTCACTTGTGGTTCTTTTTGCCCGGACTTCCAGAGCATGACCAAACTGAAGAAAGGCAAGAATCATCACCGAGGCATCAAAATATAAATGGGGATCCCGACCGGGAAGAATATCAGGCATGATGACAACAAACAGGGAAGAAATCCAGGCCGCACCCGTGCCAAGGGCGACCAGAGTATCCATGTTGGCTGTGCCGTGCCGGGACTGTTTCCAGGCTCCAACATAATATTTCTTCCCTGAAAACCACATGGTTATCAGGCAGACAAGGGCAACAATCAGCCAGAAAAACATGCTCTCCCTTACCATGGGAAAAAGGCCTGACATATGACCGCCCATAAGAGCAGCACCAACCAGAGCTGCCACACCTGCCCGCTGCCAGGAGCGGCGAATCTCCAGCCTTACAGCCTCATTGTCTTTTTTCCACGGGTCTTCAACCTCCTCCTCGATTAGAACTCTCAGCCCCCTGTCTTCAAGGGTAAGAACCATCTCCGCCGGGTGAAGACTACTTATCACCCGCAGCCTGTTGCCGTAAATTTCCGCCTCTGTACCAGGAAGTTCAGTAACAGCAGCCTGGATTTTTTGAAGTTCATGGTCACGACCTGCCTGCTCCGGGACAATGAAAAACAAACCTTTCGCTTTCGCTTCGCATAACTTAGCGTCATAGCCGCCGCCAATAACCGTATCCACCACCGTCTGTGGATCACCGCCCCGTACCAGAGCTTTTTTTTCGATAAGATTCACTTCAACCTTATCTACACCATCTACTGCCCTGATAATCTTTTCCACATTGGCAGAACAGGAGGAACAACTCATTCCGTCGATACTTACTTCAAAACCATTTTCTGTGCTTATCACATCAGGTACCGGTAGTGATGCCTCAAACCCTTTGCCTATAATGGTCTCAACCACAAGATCAGGGTCACCACCGGTAACCAGTGCTTCCTTGTCGACCAGGTTAACCGCAACCTCGCTGACCCCGTCCACTGCCCTCACTGCCTTTTCCACATTGGCAACACAGGCAGAACAGCTCATCCCGTCAACACGAATGATATATGATGATTTTAAGTTTTCCATATTTTTCTATTCCCTCAGTTCCACCTTTCCCGTCGGGATGCCGGCTTCTAATTAAAGAGGCAAGATATGTACCTCTTCCCGAACAGAAAAATTACCATTTAAAAACAGCCCATTACGACCATCAATAGCAATGGGATCACCAAAGTTAATCTTGTCTCCGTGTATTTCCGCATATTCCATGGTTTCATAAACCTGGAGATCACGACAGCCTACCACACAGGTCTTCTCCAGACGGGTGGCAACCACCGAGGCATGAGAGGTCTGCCCTCCCCTGGCGGTTAACAGACCGTCGGCCATGGATATTTCCCGGATATCTTCAGGCACTGTATCCTGACGAATCAAGATGAGAACAGATTCAGGGTCTTCTTCCCGTAGTCTGCTGATATTTTCCTCGGTGAACACTGCCCGTCCTGACATGGCAGAACCGCTTACTCCTATTCCCCTGCCAAGGGTTGCGTCCTGAACACCATTCTGATCAACAAAAACACTCAGCTGCTCCTGTTTCTTTATGGTGATCATATCCCTGGTCTGAAGGATATACAAATCTTCAGGATCTGGCCCTTCAAAGGTAAACTCTATTTCCTGAGGGTTCCACTCTTTTGTGTAAACCAGGTCTCTTGAGATAGACAACAGCCGCTCATAAATAGCCGGAAATTTTCTTTCCAGAGTGTTCTCTGCCAGGCGACCATCTAATTCAGCCTGCTCAACTGAAACCGGATAACTGGTAACCAGTCCGGAGACAATATCTTCACCCTGATCACCACAAGCATAATCTCCCCAGAGAGCCACCCTTCTCACTTTCCGGTATGGATGAGCCGTGAATAAAACCCCACTCCCAGCCTCACGACTCAGATTACCATAGACCATGGTCTGAATGATAACCGCAGTCCCCCAGTCATCAGACACATCCATCAACCTCCGGTATTCACAGGCTTTAGGCGTATTCCATGAAGCCAGCACAAGTTCCACACCGCCAATTAGCTGTAACCATGGATCTTCAGGAACCTCAAAACCCAGCCGTCGCACCGCCTTTTCGTAGTTGAGAGCCAACTCCCGCATCTGGTCGGCAGAAAATTCCTTTTTAAGTTTGTCAGCATTAAAAAATTTTCAAG
>CAZEMY010000183.1:402-4803 GCA_964513405.1 uncultured Desulfobulbaceae bacterium | reverse complement strand
TTTTGCTGAAGCATGATCAATGTGAATTTTAATATCTGACATAATCTTCATCCTTTAAGTTTTTAGGGTAGAACCATTCGATTAAATGCTTCGATTACTTTGTAATAGGTTGCTTTGGTCCGACCCCCGTATTCCGCCTCTTGTTATAACTGCATATTGTGTAAATCCAGCCCGAGCCTGACTGGTAGATCCATGCTTTCATGGAATATAGCTATAATACCTATAACTTCATGGTGTATTTCTTTGAAGAAAATATAATGCTTTTGATAGCGTCCCAAATAAACTTCAATATCCAGGTCAACAGGGACTGTAAATTGTGAAGGTAGTGGTTTCCATAGGATTTCTCTATCCGCTAATTGTTGCAGGTAAACATGCAAATTGCGGATATATTTTTCAGCCTGCGCCTCGCCCCACCTTTTACGCTTATAGCTCCAAATTTCATCCTGCTGGCGGTCAGCATTGCGGTAGAAACGGTAATGCATAGGTAAACATTCGGATTGGTGAGAAACCAGTGAAAAACTACGCTTTCTTATCCGGCACTCACCATCTTATTCAACTCTGTTCTTCCAATAGCCAGTGATAGCCGAACATTTACATTCATCGTTATTTGTTTCTCGCAACCACATCGTTTGCTGTCACTTCTATATATTCAGCATCATCTGCTCTTAATGCCGGCTCCAATGCCTGTTTTAGCCATGCCCAGTATTCTTCCTGCGACTTTAAATCTTTTCGGAGCAGGTCTCGTATATACTCACTGGCATTGTTATACAAACCCAACTCGCTTATACAAACCCAACTCGCCTATTTGCTGCTGCAAGTGCTTATTAAGCTCTTGAGTGACACGAATATTAATACTGTAAGTAGACATGCTAACACCTTTTGTAAAGATAATGTTTATTTAACACTACGCTGGCCTTGCATTGATGGCAAGGGAAAAAGTGTGACAGCTTGTGCGACCGATAGAAGGCTGTTGATTTTATTGCTTCTAAATATAGCTGGTTCAGCCCTAAGCCAGTAGTTGTCAATAGGCAAAAGCATACCCTGACGTAATTATTTTGAATAACCGGGGCAAAGTATAAATTTAGCATTAAACCCGGTTTTCAATTTCAAGCCCTTCTATTCTTTCGAAATGACTCGTATTATCAGTCATAATAACTTAGAATGTAAAGCCCATATCGTTCTTTCGTTCGACAGACCACATGATTGCTATGGTTCGATTTTTAGGTCCAAAGCCGTACATAACATGACCAAATCCTGCCAACCATGTTGCATAATCCAGTGGATAATATCAGGTTCAATTTCCTGATATTGATGAATAGCGATATTGCGAAAACCAGTCATACCTGAAAGACGCGAAGCAAGGGTGCTGTCTATTTGACCTGCCTGCTGGAGCAGTCTGAACGATTCGGCACTGCTTTGTGGCATACCCAGATGCCTTGTAGCAACAATATGCATAGCCAGGTCAATTGCAGCCTGACAAGCCCTTTCAATATTTAGAATCAAAGCATCTAAGTGGGTAAAATTAGAGAGGGTTTGATCGGCCTCGTACTCTTCGCGCATGCGGCGGATGCAACGCTCGATAATGGCTGCTTTATTCAAGCTGATATTGTCAGGCGGCACGATAGCTCTCCTCGACCTCTTTACGATCCTGGCGAAGCGTGAAATAGCAGCCTAACAAACGAGTTTCAGCCGCTTCCGTATAATCTTTTTGCAAGTTTACAAGGCATCTGCCATTAAGTATTGCCTCGCTTGCATAAATCAAATTTTTAGCTGTTATCACGCCAATATCGATCACTCTGTGCAATTTAGCCTCAAGCAGTGCAGCCAATTCCAGGCGTGATTGTAACGGTATTTCCTGATTTTCCATCGGGAGCAGAGCGATATCAATATCACTATCGCTGCGCAACTGTCCGGTTACTGCAGAACCCAACAGATATGCGGCAGCAATGCCGGATTTATCCTTCAGGATGCTATTCAGGTGTTTTGTTATCATCTCAACATCTTCTTTGTTTTGGTTCATATAAAAACACCCTTGGATTAAAAGCCATTATAACGGTAAAACGGGGTCGGTAAAACGGGGTGGTTGGGTTAACGGGGTCGGGCCACGCTATCTACTTGATTATTAATCACAAATGTTCCAAAAACACCCCTTTTAGCCCCCTATGTCGTCGTTTTTGACCCCCAAAAGACCATTATGGAAACTAACCGGGGACATACCTATATTAAGTGAATCGTTCATCATTGAGCAAGTCAAGGCAAACGATTTCTATAGACGCCAACTTAGCGTGAGCAATATCCCATACCATTGAATAAAATGGGGACATATCTATTTTTTTCCTCGTTGCACCGGTGCGGGACATCAGCAGTCAGCAGGGTACAGACCACATTTTTTCAAAAAAAACTACAACATTATGAAAATTAATTATGGTCTGCCCCTTTTTGGAAACGATGTCATGCCAAGGCCACCTCGACATCCCTAACCCCTATAAATGTTGACCATACACTCTTTTCGTCTTTATCGGTTTCATTAATGCAGACTTGAATAGCCTCTTTGATGTTAGATAACGCTTCATCTATGGTTTTACCATAACTACGACATCCTTCAAATGTGGGACATTCAATAATGAATACTCCGTCTTTATCTTGCTCAATTATAACGGGGTAATATTTCTTCATTATTTTTCTCCTTTTCTGACCCCTGACGGGTGTTTATATCTTTTGCCACTCAACGTCGGTGATATTTTTTTCTTTTGAGTCAAAACCTATCCCGACAATAAATACCTGGCGGTTTTCAGCACAATATTTTTCATGGTAGCCTTTCTGCCTGATCTGTGGCAAGGCCTTTCCGGGCTGATCTACCTTGAATTCAATAACATAGACCTTGTCGGGCAGCAGTAGGGTCAGGTCAACACGTCCCTTGTTGCTGACATCTTCGGGGATCAGGGGCAACCCCAGGGAGGCGAGGTAGGCGTAGACCACCGAGGCGTAGTATCCCTCATAGTTCTGGATGATATTGTTGGCATAGTTCTGATAGGGGATGGCGGCGAATATTTGTTTAAGGGACTGGTGGAAGGCTTCTAAGTCTTTGGCAACAAGACTGTCATATAACTTGTCCTGCCAAGTTCTCCTTTCATTTCGCTTACCGGTAAGGTAGTCGATGAACAACTCATTGAGCGACATCTGGATTTCCTTGTTAGGCACCTTCAACCGGTATACCAACCGTTCCCGCCGGGTGAACTTTTCGGCAAAGGTCAGGTATCCGGTCTGCCAGAGAAGAGCCGCTATGTCGATATGGTCAACATCAAAGGCATCCAGAACCATATCGTCGACAATGCAGTTCTCTAAGTCGGGCAGGTACCGGGGCTGTTCTTTAAGCAGGTCAATGAGAAAGCTCGGATTACCGCTGCTCCACCAGTAGGGACGGTATTCCTTTTCCTTGGCCAGAAAAAGGAGAATGTCAAAGGGATTGTAAACCGGTTCGCCAAAATAGTTATATCCATTGTACCATTGCCGGAGCTGCTCCATATCCACGCCGCTCAGGTGTGCAGTAAAATACTGTTCCACCTCCTGATGGGTATAGCCACAGATGGTGGCATAGCGACTGTCTATGGAGATATCGTTGAGATTATTCAGACCGCTGAAGAGGTTCATTTTGGAGAATTTGGAGACTCCGGTAATCATGACGAAGCGGATATACTCGTCCATATCCTTGATTATGGAATAAAAACTTTTGAGCTTATCCCGGTTGGTACGGGCGGTTTCCTGGTCAGTGATGTGATCCAGGATGGGTTTATCATATTCGTCGATGAGGATGACGGTTTTTTGTTTGTATTTACGAAAAGCTGTAGCAATAAGTTCTCTGAAACATGAATTTGGTTTTCCTGCTGCATCCCGGCAGGAAAGATCTAAGCGGTGGATGTTGCTCTCTAAGTTGTCGATAATTGTTTCGGAAAATCTTTCTTCCGTGCTGAAATCACCACTGCCAAAACTGATTCTGATAACCGGATGCTTTTTTTCCCAATTCCATTTATCCTCAATATACAAACCATTAAACAGTTCCCGGTTACCACGAAAAAGCTCATACAGGGTGGAGAGCATCACACTCTTGCCAAAACGGCGGGGACGGCTGAGAAAAAAGTATTTGCCCTCATTTGCCAGCCTACCCAGCACTTTTGTTTTGTCCACATAGACATAATTCTCTGCCGGATCCACCAGTTCGGAAAAAGTCTGAATACCTATGGGGAGTCTTTTCATAGCTGTTCCTTGGTGTTTATATCCTTTCCCACTCAAAGTCGGTGATATTTTTTTCTTTTGAGTCAAAACCTATCCCGACAATAAATACCTGCCGGTTTTCAGCACAATATTTTTCATGGTAGCCTTTCTGCCTGATCTGTGGCAAGG
>CAZEMY010000183.1:0-302 GCA_964513405.1 uncultured Desulfobulbaceae bacterium | reverse complement strand
TCGGAAAAAGTCTGAATACCTATGGGGAGTCTTTTCATAGCTGTTCCTTGGTGTTATTGGTTGGCAATTGGGGTCGGGCCACGCTATCTTCGTGATTATACATCATTAAAGCTCCAAAAATAGGAGTTTTTGCCGTCTATATCGTCGTTTTCGGCCATAGAAAGGTCATTCTAACAAGATGCCGGTTCACATAGTTGATATGATGCTTTGGTATTCTGAATATTTCTTCCTTTGGCACGCCCACCGGGAATTGATTTTATCTCTTATCTCCTCAACAAATCCTTTGCTACCCACCGCTATGC
>CAZEMY010000182.1:0-4804 GCA_964513405.1 uncultured Desulfobulbaceae bacterium | reverse complement strand
CTTAATCTGAAAGGATATCTGTAACCGGACGCGTGTCGGACCCTGTCCGAAGAAAACAGAGAATACCGGCCCAAACAGAGAATGAACGTGGGAAGAATGGAGAGAATCAGGTGGCTGGAGAGAGGTTTCGGAAAGATGTCAAAACGGCCGAAACCCTTTGAATACAAGGAGAAAAAGAAAACCCGTCTACCCAGAGAATCACTCTGGAGAGACGGGTTGTCTTTTTTCAAATGGTGGAGGTGCCGGGAGTCGAACCCGGGTCCGGAAATACTCCCCTCCCGTATCTACATGCTTAGTTCCAGGTTTAAATCTCGTCTTAAGCTCTCACCTGGAACAGGGGATTGCCTTAGACCAGCCTGCTTGGATTCTCGTCTTGCCTGTAACAGGCACACTGGCAAGACCAGCCCGAAGAGTCGACGCTTTACTCCGGCCTTACGGGCGCGAACCGGGAAAGCGGCAAAGCAGACTATGCTGCTACTGCGTGATTATAATCGTCAGCGATTATATTTAAAATTCCACCAAGTTTACGAGTTGATAGAACACTCGGCATGCAACGATGAGCTTTTGTATCCCCGTCGAATCCGTTTCACCCCCATATTAAATTTAGCGTTTTTTGTTTTTTACACAGAAAAATTAATCCCGCCCATGTAAATCACGGGCCAGGTCGCGTTTGGTCTGTTTTTCCTTTAAAGAAGCCCTTTTGTCGTAGAGTTTCTTGCCTTTGCCAAGACCAAGTTCAACTTTGACTCTGCCATTATCCTTAAAGTAAATCTTCAAGGGGATAAGCGCAACCCCCTTTTCTTTGACTTTGCCGATTAATTTTTTGATTTCCCGGCGATGAAGGAGAAGTTTTCTTACCCTGAGCGGATCCTGGGAGCTATATGTGGCAAAACTGTAAGGTGAGATATGGACATTATACAGATAAACCTCACCATTTTTTATATTACCATAACCGTCTTTTAAGTTAGCCCGCCCGGCCCGCAAAGATTTAACCTCAGAACCGCTCAGAACCAGCCCGGCCTCAAAGGTTTGTTCAATCTGGTATTCATGGAAAGCTTTTTTATTCTTGCAGACAATCTTCATTAAGCCATGATAATTGCTTCGACCAGTTAAAACAAGGTAAAAATCAAATTTCTCCGGTAACCCGCAGTACCTCTTCCACCGTGGTCTGACCTGCCACCACCTTTTTCCAGGCATCTTCCCTGAGGCTTGTCATCCCTTCCCGCATCGCTATCTGCCGCAGCTCTGCATCAGTTGCCTGTTTAGAAACCTGTTTTTTCATTTCTTCTGACATGGAAAAAATTTCAAAAATTCCAAGCCTTCCGGAATATCCGGTTCCCCGGCATTGCCTGCATCCCTTGCCGCGGTAGAGGGTCAGCCTGCCACTGCCTGCTTCAGGAATCCCTGATTTACGCATATTTTCTCCCGTAACCTCATAAGGTTCCCGGCAGTTTTCACATATTCGGCGAACTAACCTCTGAGCCAATGCCCCTAACATGGTTGAGCCGATCAGGAAAGGTTCAAGACCAAGATCTTTCAGGCGGACAATGGTGGAAACCGCATCATTGGTATGGAGGGTGGAAAAAACAAGATGTCCGGTTAAGGCCGCCTGCACCGCATGGGTTGCGGTTTCCAGATCCCTGATCTCACCGATCATGATAATATCCGGATCCTGGCGGAGAATGTTACGGAGAATAGAAGAAAAAGTTACCTCAATCTGGGGTTGCACTGAAATCTGATTAAACTCTTCATGGACCATTTCCACAGGGTCTTCTATGGTGACAATATTGGTTTGTGGACTGGAAATCTGTTTGAGGGTGGAATAGAGGGTGGTTGATTTACCGCTGCCGGTGGGCCCGGTAACCAGGATAATCCCGTGGGGAGAACTCATAAAAGAGTTGTAAACCATGCGATCCCGGCGGGAAAAGCCCAGACCATCAAGATTCTGGAAAATAACATCCGGGTCAAGAAGACGCATAACCGTTTTTTCACCAAAAGCAACTGGTATCGTGGATACCCGGATCTCAACCTCCCTGCCATCCTGGCGGGCAACTTGTATCCGTCCGTCCTGGGGTCTTCGTTTCTCGGCAATATCCATCTTTGCCAGGGTTTTGATTCTGGATGTAATTGCCGAGTGTACGGATTTTGGAAGTTTGTAGATAGTATGGAGCATCCCGTCTATACGAAAACGAACCATACATATATCCCGCTTTGGCTCTATATGGATATCACTGGCTCGCTGCTCAAGGGCATAGGAGAAAAGGTGATTGACTGCAGCTTTGATATGCTGGTCGGTGGAAGCCATCTCTTTTGTAGAAGAGAGGCGAACGAATTGTTCAAGGTTGCCGATATCAACGGTTGTCTTGTTGTCGTTAAATTGACTCTCAGCAGCGGAAATAGAGCGTTGAAAGCCAAAAAACTCAGCCAGAATTTTTTTTATGTCACTGCGGGTGGACAGGTAAGGACGAACCTTGAGCTGGTTTACCCTCTCAATATCATCAAGGGCTGACTGTTTATCGGGATGATAGGTGACAACCTCGAGCAGATCATCCTTTTTGCCAATAGGGAGAATCAGGTGGTTAACCGCAAATGATTTGGGAATCGTTCCGGTGACAATATTCATGTCAAGGTCGAGGGGGTCCAGCTTCTTAAACGGTATTTCCAGTTCCCTGCCGACCGCCCTGACTATGAGTTCTTCGTTTAAAATAACCTCTTTTCTACCGATAGCTTCCAGCTTCATAGAGACAATGATGTCAACCATATCAGGGAAACCCCGTTCAAGGGGGTTTTCTTCGTGGCGACGACCACCACCGCTTCGCATGCGGAGGAGTTTCTGGCGTTGTTTGCCTTTGTTGAGGACAACTTCACGGCGTTGTCCCCCATCGATGAGGCCTTGCCTGATTAACAGGTCAAGTAGTTTTTCACTGTTTAATAATCCCATAAAGGTTAGTTGGTGTTTCGTTTGGCACGGCGTATCGCCACCCTGTCAATCCTGCCCACATCAATCCATAAGCCAAATCAAAGAAAGAGCCTGACCACCAGAAAACCACCGACAAGCATGATGATAAAAACGACGGAGAGAATGTTGAAATACTTATTAATAAAATATTGAACCGGAGCTCCAAACCGATAAATGAGGGCGGCAACAAGAAAAAAGCGGGCAAAGCGGGAAATAACTGAAGCTATTACAAATGTAAGAAAATCAATTTTAAATGCCCCTGCCGTGATGGTGAACAGCTTGTACGGTAAAGGGGTAAAGCCAGCCACTCCCACCGCCCAGGCATCATATTTCTGATATAGTTCCTGGGCAACATAATATTTATCACTGAGACCGTACCAGACAAGAATCTGTTGACCTACACTATCCATAAACGCAAATCCAAGCCCGTAACCGATTATTCCACCGATTACAGAGCCAACGCCACAGATAAAAGCAAATTTGAAAGCTTTTTTTGGTACTGCCACGCAGAGGGCAACCAGAAAAACATCAGGGGGAATAGGGAAAACAGAAGACTCAGCCATGGCAATGAAAAAGAGTACCCAGAGACCTGCCGGGGTTTGAATCCATTTCATGCAATAGTTATACAGGCGTTGCAGAAAGGAAATTTTGCGGACAGGTGCTTTCTTTTCAGCAGATTCAGCAACCTTTATATTTTCGGTATTACCAGCCATGGCTTCCTATCAGGTTGACAAAACGAACCTGCTCAATTGTTTTTATTGAAATTTCACCGTCTTTTTTCTCAAGAAGCTGTAATTCCTGGATATCCCGATTGCCCACAGGGATTATCATTCTTCCCGGGTCGGCAAGCTGTTCTACAAGAGGGGGTGGTATACTCGGCCCGCCAGCAGTGACAAGTATTCCGGTAAAAGGTGCTTCATCCTGCCAGCCGATGGTGCCATCGTCAATTCTCGAAGTTATATTATAGTAACGGAGGCGGTCAAACACCTTGCGAGCCCGTACCAGCAGGGAATCTATCCTCTCGATGGTGTAAACCCGTTCACAAAGCGATGACAGTACCGCTGCCTGATACCCTGAACCGGTACCTATTTCCAGAACTTTCCCCGAACCTGTAAGGGCAAGGGCCTGGGTCATCAGAGCCACAATATATGGTTGAGAAATGGTCTGGCTGCTGCCAATTGGCAGGGGGTGGTCGCCATAGGCTCTCGCCCGCATGGCATCTTCAACAAACTCGTGCCGTGGAACCTTGCGCATGCTGGCAAGAACGGCAGGGTCACTTATCCCCCTGGGGATAAGCTGTTCTTCAACCATCCTTTCCAGGTGAATATCAAAGTTATCCCTGTTCACTTGATTTCTTGCCAGGTAAAATCATCAACCCAGGCATGATCCGCCCGGTTAAAGGTTCTGAACTGAGTTTCACTTACAATATCACCGCGTAAGGTTATGACAATCATCTCATAGCCTTTATCGCCTATTAAGGGGCCAACTACTGGTATTTTGCTTAACGAATCGCTCATTGGTATTCGACTGAAACTGCTTTGTTTTTCCTCATAGTAGACAAACTCATAGACCCCGGGAGACACTGTCCGGGTACCGTCAGGCTCACCAAGATACATAATAACATCCTGCTTGGTCGATACTCCCGGTTTGAGTAGGATTACATCAGAGGCGAGATGTCTGACCGGAGTGGAAGCACAACCCGCAAATATTACCAGCAGGACAAATAAAATGAAACCAGAAAATAAACGCATAATATTTTAAGTTTAAATGAACAAACAAAATAAAAAAAAGGTTATGTCCATATATCGTGAACATAACCTTTTTTCAAGGCAAATAATTATCAGG
>CAZEMY010000181.1:0-4863 GCA_964513405.1 uncultured Desulfobulbaceae bacterium | reverse complement strand
GGCCAGTTGTCAATTAGTGAGCTGAGCGGGGTCGCTGCTGAAAAAGATAAAGCGTCTTGTGTGCGTGCGGTGACTTTTCCTGTTTCTGTTTTCAGATTATGAGATAATTTGCCGTTTATTCTCCCCGGGACAGTCGCCGGGGAAAAGGAAAAGCTGCTGTTTATTCTTGTATGGTTATTTGAATCAGGTTTTTCTGGAATGTTTGTTATCTTGAATTTTATATCAAGATCACTCAGAGCAAAACCGTTATCTATGGTTTTTATGTCAGCGTTGCGGCTAATTACTTTTCCGTTTATCTGATACTCTGCTCCTGCCCCGGAGATTGTTCTGGTTACGAGGATAAGGGGGGCTGAATTTATGGAGAGGCCATCCTTGCTGGTGTTCACACCGTCAACGGATATTTGCCATAGAGATGGGGTAAGGTTCCAGGTTTGTGTCGGTAAATTCAGATAAAGATTACTCTCTTTTTCAAGCGAGATGGTAACTTCTGCGAGGGACAACTCGCCTGCCCTTATTCCGGTTGATAATATCCTGAAATAAGGAGATATTTTGACAGATACCTGCTCTTTTTCAGGGGAGAACCCCATGCTTATGGCAGGGGTGACAGACAGTGATGCTATTTTAAGCGGCGGGGCGGATATTCCTTCTACGCTTAACTTGTTTTCCTTTGCCAGCCTGTATTGCCACAGCCCCCCGTCGTTAACTATTGCCCCAGTCAGGTTAAATTTCAGCTTATTTATATTTGTATCTTTGTGTTTTATTCCCACAAGGTTGAGATACGAGTCTTCTGTGATCGAAAACAATGCAGGCGTGATCATTTCCCCGTGAACGGTAAGAACAACGGATTTGCTGTGGAAATCATCAAGTTGCAGGTTTGTGATTTCGACCTGAAGAGAGCGGCTGCCTGTGAGAGGCAATGGTTGTATGGTTTCTATCGACAACATCCCAGCCATGGCAGGCAGGGGCTGGGCAAGCAGAGGGTCTAACAGGAATAAGCGGGAAAGTTCTGCTTCTGCTTTAAGGTGTAACTTTTCTTCCTGGAGGGTGATATTTGCCCAAAGAAGAGGGGTAACAGGTACTGCTCCATCTGAATCTTTTATTTTGATGTCCCATCTTTGCAGGCCATCGTGTTTGATGGAGATATGGAGGGCAGGTTTTTCCAGGTGTAAATCAGCAACAAGTTTTTGTTCATCTTTATCCCTTTTGATTGCAAGTGAAATTGGTTTACCGGCAAGAAAAGAGGTTTTTTTTTCATTTTCATTTTCATTTTCATCTACCACTATATGGCGAATAGTAAGAGAGCGGAAAGGTAGCTGGTGGGTGAAATCCTGTAATTTACCAACAAGCTCCGCTATCTGTAAATCTTTATGGGCTGGCTCCCTGTCTCTGTGGGGAAGGGTGATGGTGACAGTGTCAATATTTATGGATTCTAATCTTTTACTGAATAGAGAGGTTTTATTCCAGCATATGGTTATGTCTTTAACGCTCAGATTTAACCCCGTTTTTTCCCGGCTCAGATTGAAATCAGATAACTTTATACGGGTTGGGGAGAGGGCGGTTACCTCTATTTTAACATTGGCAAACCCTGCATGGGTAAGTCCTTTGTTGAACAGTAGAGTTGTAACCGGCAACCTGAAAAAAAACAGAACAATCAGGAAGAGAACAAAAAACGAAAAAATGGTCAGGAATAGGCGTTTCATCTCTTGAGCATAATATCCTGTGGGTAGAAGGTGAACTTGTAATCAGGATAAATTTACCAGAAACCATATTTTTCCGATACATAAATGTTTATACTCTTAAGAAAAGTACTTTTTATTACCGGTGCAAGGCTGAACCCGGGAATTACCCTTCTACAAAATCCGCATAATCAAGTCGCCAACCCCTTGTTCCACCATGGAAAGTTGACGGGCCAGTCCATAGGAAAGATCCACATCCCGGCCTTCAATGTATGGTCCCCGATCAGTAATAGTTGCCTGGACAACTATTCCGTTTGCCGGGTTTTTCAGTTCTACCCTGGTGCCGAGGGGAAGCTCTTTATGGGCGATGGTTGGAGCATACATGTCATATATATCGCTATTGGCCATGGGGCGGCCGTGAAATTGCTCACCGTACCAGCTTGCCACCACTTTTTGCGGGGGTTGGGGGGCAGGGAGGTTGATGATAAGTGTCCGGCCTATCTCTAACTGCCTGGGATCGGTGATACCATTATCAGACATAATATCCTCAACATGAACGGCATATTTTCTCACTGCCATTTCCCATATAGTGTCCCCGGGCTGGACGACATGTTCGATAACTCTGCCGGACGAGTTGAAATCTGTTGTTTTCTGGTATTCAGAAGCCGCCGTGGTGGTCATGAAAAAATCCGCATTGTGGGGTGGAGTCGGGGGGGGAGCCTGAGCAATCTGTCTGTTATTATTGGCTTGTAATGAGTTTTGCAGAGAATCAGCAAAGCTAAGGGTCGCTCCTTCTCTTAAAAACCAGTTGCCATTTCTGTTTGACCTGCCGACGGCTTCCGGGTTTTCCCGTTTCAGCTCCTGCCAACTGACTCCCATTTGCTTTGTTACTCTAGCAATGGTATCCCCTCTCTGGACATGAAAATTGATCATGTTAAATATCTCCCTGATGAACGGTTATTCCGTACTCAGTATTGAAAACTTGCTTAAAAATAATATGTATCTGGATAAATGCAATTTTAATACCATAACTTTTAATCGTTTCCTGACGGCATAGACATCAGGCTTCATCTTTTCCACCTCACTCACATAACCGTCCTCTTTTTAGTATTCGTTTACAATGGCAGGGTTATTTTTCTTGTCGTCATTTTTTTGACTTTTGTTAAGGAATTTCCTGGAAATGGGCTGGTTGTTGTGGAACAGAGGGAGAGATTGTTGCCCTGCTGTCCGGTTAGATTTATCTGAAAATAACGCTTTCGGAGTTTAACTGTTTCCTCAACCGGTCAGCAATGAGTCCCGAAATCTTCAACTTTTATATTGCAAAACCGGGGGGTACGGTTTTCAACTTTGGGGATTTATATTATGGACAAAGCAGCAATATAGCCTTATTCATTATAAGTATTTATATTGCATCCATTCACCATTGTTGGTAACTTGGACAAATGTAATTACTGCGAGTGAGACACCTTTGTTTTAGAAATCTTTGTTTTAGAAATGTCTAATCCTTAAGATGAGGGCAATATGCCGGAAAGGATAGGTTTCATCTCCACCCGCTTTGCTGGCACAGACGGAGTTTCTCTGGAGTCGGCCAAGTGGGCAGAAATTTTCTGGCAGGATAAGCATGTAAGTTACTGGTATGCCGGAGTCCTTGACCGTGCAGGTTCAGCATCAATGTGTGTACCTGAAGCATATTTTGGTCATCCGGAAAATGAGTGGATCAGCAATCAGATATGGGGAAGGCACACCAGAGCCCATGATGTCACCCGCCGCATCCACGACCTGGCAGAGTACCTTAAGAGTACCCTATATGACTTTGTTCGCCGTTTCGATATTTCCATCCTTGTAGTTCAAAATGCCCTGACCATCCCCATGCATCTCCCCCTTGGAGTGGCTCTGACTGAGTTTCTTTCTGAGACTCAAATCCCTGCCATTGCCCATCACCATGATTTTTATTGGGAAAGAACGAGATTTCAGGTCAACAATGTTCCTGACTTTCTTGATATGGCATTCCCGCCCCGGGGTCTTTCATTACAGCATGTGGTTATAAATCAGGCTGCCCGGGAAGAACTGGCTCTTCGCAAGGGTCTTTCCTCCATGCTTGTGCCAAATGTTTTTGATTTTGACGAGCCGGCAGTACCGGATGAATACAGTGCAGATATGCGTCATGAAATGGGGCTTGTTCCGGAAGACAAACTGATTCTTCAGCCGACCCGGGTGGTTCCCCGTAAAGGAATTGAGCATAGTATATTCCTCGTTAAGCAACTTGGCGATCCTCGCTGTAAACTGATTATCTCCCATTTGCCCGGTGACGAAGGGGCTGATTATCCGGCTCAGATGAAAGAACTTGCCCACTCAGAGGGGGTAGATCTTCGTTTTTTCGGGGATAGAATAGGTGATCGCAGGCATATAAACAGTGAAGGAAAAAAGATTTATGTCCTTCATGATCTTTATTCCCGGGCGGATCTGGTTATGTATCCGTCTATTTATGAAGGCTTTGGCAACGCCCTGCTGGAATCTTTTTATTTCAAGGTTCCAATTATTGTTAACCGTTACCCTGTCTGGGTTCGTGACATTGAGCCGAAAGGGTTTCAGGTGCCGGTGATGAATGGTTTTGTTGATCGTAAAACTGTTGCTGAGGCACATAGATTACTTGATGACCAGGAGTACCGGCGTGAAATGGTGGAGCATAACTTTAAACTTGCCAGAAAATATTATGGTTACCCAGTGCTTCGTTACTGCTTGCAGGTGTTGATTAACAATATAAAGTATGCCACTTGATACCATAAGCCAGAAGCCAGAAGCCAGAAGCCAGGAACCAGATAAACCAGGTAGAGACAAGGCATGCCTTGTCTCTACAGTAGACTTTGAGCGGAGACTCCGAATGCGAAGCACTAACTATTCTGTCCTCTGATAAGGAGTTCTTATGTGGAAGCTTAGTAATGGATTGCGCGAAAATTTATGGGCAAGGCTTGAATTCCTCTACGGTGTGGATAAGGCACCGAGGGTTCTTGAGAGGATAGGTATGGTGTTTGGCCGGTACAGTTTTCTGGAACAGCGGTGCTGTCTGGAAAAAAGTTACTGGGACGAGGCAAGTTGCCTGTTGATTACCTATGGTGATATGGTTAACCAGGAGGGAGAATCTCCTCTTCTGGCTCTTAAAAACTTCCTTGATGATTATCTTGAACAG
>CAZEMY010000180.1:0-4893 GCA_964513405.1 uncultured Desulfobulbaceae bacterium | reverse complement strand
TGGGCAGGATAGGCAGGGCAACAAGTTGAGAATGGGAATGTTCAAGAGATGCACCAGCTGCCCGACCAAAATTTTTAAAGATCATCACATACTGAAAGCGGGGGTCTTTGCTAAGGTCATTAATCCGATCTCTGAACGCCCGAAAGGTCAACTTCATCTGTTCGTGGGACAGATAAGTAAAGACATCTTCGTGGTTAGGGCTCTCAACAATAACTTCATGAGCTCCTATCCCGTTCATGCGATCATATAAACCTTCTCCCTGCTTGTCAAGCTCACCTTCAATGACGAGGGCGGGGTACTTGTTGGGAACCACTCTCAATGACCATTGCGATGAGTTTTTATGGTCACTCTCTGACCGACCATATACAAGTACTTCGCTTGGGGTCGTCTGTTCGTTTCCGGAACAAAGAGGGCAGAAACCGCCTTTTGTTACCGCCTGGTCAACGACAAAATCAGTGGGCCTCTTGCTCCGTTCCTCAGCTATGATGATCCATCTGTTAAGAATTGGATCCTTGCGTAATTCCGGCATAATCTATACCCGCCCCTGTTCTTTTTCCTGATGTTCCTGGCTGGTTTTACAGTCAATGCAAAGTTTTGCCATTGGCCTGACCTCTAATCTTTTTGGAGAAATATTGTCTCCACACTCATCACATATACCATAAATACCTTTGTCTATCCGGGCAAGTGCCTCATTGATTTTCGGCATGAGTTTTTGTTCCCGGTCGCGAAGACGCAGCTCAAAGTTTCGATCTGATTCTATGGTTGCCCGGTCGTTGGGGTCGGGAACATTATCCGGCTGTTTGTTCATCTCATTTAAGGTCTTCTCGGCATCAGCGTAGATATCTTTTTTTATATCTTCAAGTAACCCTTTAAATTTTTCCAGATCATTTTTGTCCATTTTCTTCTCCATCGGAAGATTTGGAAGGTGCGTTACATAGTCTTACACATTACTCTGTCTTACGACAGTAGTCACCGCTTTTTCCTCCTCGTTTTTCGAGCAGGCAGATGTCCCCGATGACCATACTTTTGTCCACAGCCTTACACATATCGTAAATGGTCAATGCGGCAATGGAAACAGCGGTCAACGCCTCCATCTCAACTCCGGTTTTACCCGTGATGGAAACTTTTGCTTTAATGCTTATGGCACAACTATCGTCAATACAATCGAAAATTATATCAATTCCGGTGATGGATAAAGGGTGACATAGAGGAATAAGCTGATCAACTTTTTTTGCTGCCATGATTCCGGCTATCCTGGCAACAGCAAGGACATCACCTTTTTTCATGGAACCGGCCTTAACCATGGAATATGCCTTGTCAGACATGCTCACATACCCTTTGGCTGTGGCAAGGCGGGTGGTTTCACTTTTCCCAGAGACATTCACCATGCGGGCGTTGCCGTTCTCATCAAAATGGGTGAATGCCGGTTTGTCTGTCATGTTTACTTATCCTTTACCACTGTCTTTTCCTTTTTCTTTTTGTGGCTGCTGAAAAGGCGGGCGAAAAATCCTTCTTCCTGTTCTTCTCTAATATCGTCAAATTCCCGCAGCAACTCTTTTTGCTGCTTAGAGAGATTGGTCGGGGTCTGAACCATGATTTCGACCACCATGTCTCCTCTGCTACTACTTCTCAAACTGACAATCCCTTCTCTTTTTAGGATAAACCTCTTGCCACTCTGGGTTCCAGCGGGGATTTTTAACGATGCGGAATCATAAATGGTGGGTACTTCAATTTCACAGCCAAGAGCTGCCCTGACCATGGAAACCGGACATTGCAGGTAAATGGTTTGCCCGTCCCGCTGGAAAAAATCATGGGGTTTGACATGAATCACCACATACAGATCACCTGAGCGACCACCTTTGCGACCTCCTTCTCCTTCACCGGAAAGACGCATCCTCGAACCGGTATCAACTCCAGCCGGTATTTTCAGGTTTACTCTTTTTCTTTTATTGACGAGCCCCTCCCCGCTGCAGTCAGCACAGGGGTCGGTTATTACCTGACCACGGCCACGGCATTGCGGGCAGGTTGAACTGACCTGAAAAAAACCCTGGCTGCGAAGCACCTGACCACGACCACGACAGGCAGGACATACCTGGGGCTTGCAACCGGGACGGGAACCGCTGCCTTCACATGTCCAGCAGGTCTCTTTTTTGCTTATTTCGACTTCTTTTTCCACCCCGTGGATGGCGTCCATAAAGGAAATTTCAAGATCATATCTAAGGTCATCTCCCTGGGCAGGCCCGTTGGGGTCTCGCTGGCGACTACCGCCAGAGCCGAACAGATTTCCAAAGACATCACCCATATGAGAGAAAATGTCTTCGGCTGAACCAGGGCCGTTATAGCCGCTGTTTTTCAGCCCTTCATGACCATACCTGTCGTAAAGCTGCTTTTTTCGGGGATCGCTTAAGACCTCATAGGCCTCTGCAGCCTCCTTGAAGAGGGTCTCTGCTTCCTCGTTATCAGGGTTATGGTCAGGGTGATATTTCATTGCCAGCTTGCGGTAGGTTTTTTTTATCACCTCACCGCTTGCATTCCGGGTAACCCCAAGGGTTTCATAATAACATCTACTCATAATGTTCGATTAGAATTTGTTCAAGTTTGATTTTTATTTGTTTGTTTTTGTAACCGCTCTATGAAAGAGAGTTAAATAACTTGTACCTTACGCATCGCTGGTTGTTTTGATTTCACTTTCTTTCCTCTGTTTTGGCAGGTCGAAAATGTTATCAAGTGATACTTTGCCCGCAGAAATTTCTCTTAAGGTCATAACTATTTCCTTGTTTTTTCCGGCAACGAGGAAAGGTTCTCCCTTGCGATGTTGACGAATTCTTTCAATGGTAAGATGGACTAGGGCAAACCTGTTATGGTTTCCTATTTCTTCAAGGCAGTCTTCAACTGTAATGCGAGCCATTCTGTTCTCCTTGTAATTTAAGCAATACTGTCTTTGCCAAGACTATATTTATATTAACTGTGTCTTTGACGGTAAATGTTTGCTGTTGTAAGTTTTATCGTTCAAATGGGTTGCGTAAAAGCATTGTTTCCCTTCGGTCTGGGCCCACCGAAATTATAACGGGGGGGATACCGGAAATATCTTCTATTCGCCGTATATAATCTCTAGCCTGCCGGGGCAGGTCTTCAAAATTACGAACCTCGGAAATTTCTTCCTCCCAGCCCGGCATGGTCTCATACTCAGGTTTTATCAGAGATGTTTTGCGGATATTACCTGGCATAGATGAGTATTCTTCTTCTCCAACTGCGTACTTGTTGGCAATTTTTATTTCAGGCTGTCCGGAGAGGACATCAAGTTTGGTGATGGCAAGACCGGTCAAACCGTTTAACCTGACAGCATCATTGCCAACAACCATATCCAACCAGCCGCAACGGCGGCGACGACCAGTGGTGGCACCAACCTCTCCGCCTTTTTTCTGGAGTTCATCGCCGATCTTGTCACCTTGGGGAAGCTCTGTTGGGAAAGGCCCTTCGCCAACCCTTGTTGTGTAGGCTTTAAGGATGCCGATAACCTCGTCTATGTGGGCAGGTCCAAAGCCGGAGCCAATACAGGCATTGCCGGCAATGGTGTTGGAAGAGGTTACAAAAGGATAAGTGCCATGATCTATATCAAGCTGTGTTCCTTGAGCACCCTCAAAAAGGATATTTTTCCCGGCTCTCCTCGCCGTATCCAATTCCACGGAAACATTACCTATAAAAGGTGATAATCTCTCAGCATATTTTACAAGTTCTTCCTGTATTGCCGAAAATGATGCCGGTTTGCTGCCAAACTGTTTAGTAAGGTAAAAGTTTTTCTCTTCAATGTTGGCTTTAAGTTTATCGAGGAACTGAGACTGGTCGAGAAGATCTCCAGCCTTGATACCAACCCGACCAATTTTATCCATGTAACATGGGCCGATTCCCCGGCCGGTTGTGCCGATTTTTTTCCCTTTGGCAAGAGACTCTTCCCTAGCCTGGTCAAGCATGCAGTGGTAGGGCATGATAAGGTGAGCGTTTTCACTGATCAGCATTCTCTCAGGGGTTATCTCCATTCCCCTGCCGTGAAGTTTATCCATTTCTTCAAGTAAAACACCGGGGTCAATAATGACTCCGTTGCCTATCATGCAGGTTTTGTCTTCATAGAGAATCCCGGAAGGGATAATATGAAAAACATATTTTTGTCCATCAACAATCAGGGTATGTCCCGCATTGTTACCGCCCTGGAAGCGGACGATACAGTCTGCGTAACGGGTGAGAAGGTCAACAATTTTCCCTTTGCCTTCATCACCCCACTGGGTACCAACCACTACTACGCTGGCCATTTAGAGCTCCTGTTTATGGAATTTAGGAAGGGAAATTAAATAACTTGGGCGTATAACACCGCAATTTTATTGTCTCCCGTGTGTTAGAAATATTTACATATCAAAAATATGTAAATATTTCTAACGCACGGGAGACGGGATAAAGTAGAGGCAAGGCATGCCTTGTCTCTACAAATTATTTAATGTACATTCCTTAGTTGAAGTGTATTAGAATTACAGAACAGCACGAACTACGATTACTAAGTTATAATATGCGAAGTTAGACGATTACCATAGAAAATTTAATTTTTCGGTATAATAAGATTGTTCCTCTGGTATTCCCAGGATAACAGATTCTTATTTATGATAAAATCAAAATAGACCGTCTGTAGACCATGAAAAAATGGTGCGACAGCCTGTTCAAAACCTCGTTAATATAGTCTGGATGCAAAAAAAAGTCAAATAATGCCTGTTTTTTTTTAAGTCAACCCTTGCCGGAACTATATAATTAAAAAAAACTCCATATATAATGGTTAGTTAGTGAGGACTTAGGTAACTTCTCCAAAAGTATTGGTAAGAGCGCTTTATTACCCTTGGCAAAGCATTT
>CAZEMY010000179.1:0-4943 GCA_964513405.1 uncultured Desulfobulbaceae bacterium | reverse complement strand
CCGATATAATCAAAGGTTCAGTTGTTGAGGGTGCAAAGCCTACTTTTGAAAACATATCTTCCGGTGATTATCCGATTTCCCGGTCTCTCTTCTTCTATGCGAAAACCGCCCATATTGGTGTCATTCCCGGTATGGCAGAGTTTCTTAAAGAGTTCACCAACGAAAAAACATGGGGACCGGAAGGCTTTCTTGCAGATAAAGGCCTTATCCCCATGAAAACAGCAGAGCGGGCACAGTTTGCCGCTGATGTTAAAAACTTAAAAGCATTGGAAATGTAATAATTAATTTTATATTCTTGCTTTCCATTGTTTATCGGAACATAACTACCTGCCGGTAAGCAATGGGGAAATTGACTGTTTTTTTTCGATATAACCGGAGATTGAACCTATGGACGAAACAAGTTCAGTCTCCGGCGTATTTTCCATCTCTTATTAACATCTCAACTAATATTCATACAAAAAATCATGGAAGCGACCTTACTTATGAACGACGCACCCATATTTGCCGCCAAGTCAGATGATACCCAGGCAACGGCTCAGGCACAAACCAAGGTTGACCGGGAAGACCGCAATACTGTCGGCGAACAGTTTGTTGACAGTCCCCGTATGACCTGCCGGAAGGTAGATGTTTTCTATGGCGATAAACACGCCATAAAAGATGTCACCATTGATATTGGTCATAACGAAGTTCTTGCCATGATAGGACCATCTGGTTGCGGAAAATCTACCTTTCTCCGCTGCCTCAACCGTATGAACGATACGGTGGCAACCTGCCAGGTCAGCGGCAAGATCATGCTTGATAAGCTTGATATTTACGACAAATCCGTGGATGTTGTTCCCCTGCGGGCTCAGGTTGGGATGGTATTTCAGAAGCCAAACCCGTTCCCAAAATCAATCTATGACAATGTTGCCTATGGACCAAAAATTCATGGTCTTTCTGCAAACAAAGCTGAACTTGACGATGTCGTCGAAAGCTCCCTGAAAAGAGCTGGTCTGTGGAATGAGGTCAGCGATCGCCTTGATCAGCCTGGTCTCGGTCTTTCCGGAGGGCAGCAGCAACGGCTTTGTATTGCCAGGGCAATTGCAGTTCGTCCGGAAGTTATCCTCATGGACGAGCCATGTTCAGCCCTTGACCCCATTGCCACTGCCACGGTGGAAAGCCTTATTGCTGAATTGCAGGAACATTTCACCATTGTCATAGTTACCCATAACATGCAACAGGCAGCAAGGGTCTCCCAGAGAACCGCCTATTTTCACCTTGGAGATCTGATCGAAGTTGGTCAGACAAGCAAAGTTTTCACCAATCCTCTCCATAAACTTACCGAAGACTATATTACCGGTCGTTTTGGCTGATTAGTAAGTATGGTTATCGTCGCGGATAAGGTCTTAAGAATGCATTCCCACGCAGAAGAGGGAACGAGAGGAGAACGCAGCTCTTGGGAGGGAGAGGGGAAACTGAACAGCTTATTCTTTCACCCTCGATATTCCGGGAATCAAAGTCTGGGTAGAGATTACCCCGCGAACATTACGGATCATCCCCTGGGTAAACTGGGAAATCACTTCGGCATCCGAGGATAAGAGATCCCTTTGCAGAACCACCTTGGCAATGATATCTATGGAGCCATGGACAATATGCAGTTCCCTGACCTCATCCAAATCAAACAACCTGTCCATAATTCGCTGTTCATGCTTGCCATCCACACTTAAGAGAATAAATACCGTTATTCTTCGTTTCATTTCCGGATATTGATGCTCTGTATATTTAGCCATTTTTTCTCTGAATTCCTCCATGTCACAGGGAATAAGCTTGTCAATACCGATACCGTATTTCCGTTTCCGCCCCTCTCCCCATTGGTGTTCTGATATATACAGGTAGAGATCATCAACCGTCCGCCCGGGAAACTTATCTGCCAAACCGGAACGATCAACTAACCTGCTTAACGGTACATAAATTGTCCTGTACCAGTCTGATGCCGCCTGTTTATAGGTAATATCCTTTCCATCCCCGCTGCTCAAGGCTGCCTGATGAATCCTTATCTGCTGCTCAAGGTGAACAAACTGATCCAGTTCTGTCAGCTCAATGGTGGTCGTCAGCCCCGCCTTATCCCGGAAGTTAACTTTTTCCAGGTACAGCTTGTTTTCCAGAGTATCTGCTGAAGGTAGCAACTCCAGAATACAGGCACTTATATCTTCCATACCAAGGGCACGAGCGGCAAGGAGCCTATGATGCCCGTCAACAACAAAATAGTCATCCTTAATCTGATAAAGAGATATGGGCGGCATGGATTTTCCGGTTCGCATGGCCTTGATAATTCCTGACAGACGGGGATTGCTTCTATCGCGTTTTGGTCTGAATTCACTGTCAAAATCATTATAACGACCAACCGTACCGACTATTTTCCTGACCGGTACCCGCATGGTTCCCCTTTCAACCGTATCAACCGCCTGCTCCTGCTCCTGAACATCATTAAATAAACGCAGTCTCCGCTCTTTGCAGGTGAAAATATTTTTCAGAAAATTAATCATCCGAAACCTGAATTATGTTTTTACGGGTCCTGCCACAACTGGTTAACCCTTGATTTTACTCAAAGCTCAAAAACAGCATAACCATAACTGTTCATAACCCGGGTAGCATTAACAATCGTTATCCTTTCACTCTGTCTGCTGAACAGTTGATGAATATGGCCATGGATAAACCAGCAGGGTTGATAGCGGTCAATGAGCTTGCGAAAACAGTCAAAACCCTGATGGCAGCGATCTTCCCGGTCATGGATGTGGCGGGGCGGGGAATGGCTGATAACCAGGTCAACCCCGCCAAAAAAAAGCTGTAACCACAGCCCCCTGATAATTCTGCTCATCTCGCGTTCATGGTATTGGTTTATGCCGCCGCTGTACCAGCGGCAACCGGACAAGCCAAGCACCCTGCAGTTCCCGACCCTGACAATCCGGCCATGAATATCCGTACAACCAACCGGGGGAGATTCACGGTAACGAAGGTCATGGTTCCCCTGGACAAAATAAAGCGGTACTTCAATCCGGTTGCGGAGGAAGGATAAATATTCGGGAGGCAGGTCACCGCAGGCAAAAACCGCCTCAACTCCGATGACCAGCTCCGGAGTAAAATTGTCATAAAGCTCCGCAACCACTGTATCTGATACTGTTAATATTTTCATGGGTTAATCCTGAATCCGTGAGCGTTCAGCTTAAATATGCCCCAAAAAAAATAGAACATACTCCAGAAAAAACAAGAAAAAACGGGAATACACTCCATGCACTGAGAGAGGGGGGGCTACGAGCTATGGCTACTTTCCCCGTCCCGTTCGCCCATGCCATCTAATAACATCTGCCAGTTGGCACTCATTGATTCCTTTGTATCAGGGAGCATAAGTACCCTTGCCGGAAATCCGTAATCGGGCAAAGCCCGTCTGAATACCTGCAACGAGTCTTTAACAATCTCAAGGGGATGGTCACCATGAAGATTATATACCATGCCAAGCAGGTTAATTCCTCTTGCTTTAATTGCTTCAAGTGAAAGCAAGGTATGGTTTATGGAGCCAAGTCGCGGGGAAGTAACCAGAATCATCGGATAACCACATTCCTGTAAATAGTCAAGCCACAGCACCTCTTCCGTAAGCGGCACCATCAGTCCCCCGGCTCCTTCAATAAGGAGGAAGTCATATTTGCCGGCAAGAGTCTGCGTGGAACTGTTAATCTGATTCAGATCCAGAGCCTTCCCGGCAAGACGAGCTGCAAGATGGGGAGAAGCAGGGTAAGGGAAACAGGATGAACAGGTCAGTCCCTGCTCATCATCCTCGTTCCATGCCAAACCCATAAGTTTTCGATGGGTAATGATGTCTTCCGGTTTGGAGACACAGCCTGTCTGAACCGGTTTCTGGGTTATAACCGTATTGCCGCAACAAGTAAGAAATCTGGCGAGAAGACCGGTAACAATGGTTTTTCCAACTTCTGTATCGATACCACAAATGGCTATAATATTTGCTTTTTTGCTACTCATATTTCCCTCTTTAATAAATATGTCTAAGTTATTTAATATACGCCCATAGAGCCATGAAGATTTAAACAGCCTGCCAAACTGGTTTATTGTCGTTGCCGGCAAACAGAATTTATAACCATATTTCAGCAAAATAGGCATAAAGGTAGAAAAGGTGTCCTACCACACAGACAATCGATTAGCATAAGATTGAGCCACCAATGGCAACACTATGAAATAACAGGCAAAAAAAAACTGGCACGCGACATGCTATAGACAAGGCAGAAGGACACATTTTATATTATTTGATGTCCGGATCGTTTTGGCCAAAAACGAATTATAAAGGTAGTAAAATCAAAAACAAACTTTTAAGGAGATAATCCAATGTTGAAAAAAATCGTTCTTACAATCATGGTGTCACTTTTTGCTGCTTCCGCTTTTGCTGCTGCTCCGGTATTTGCAGAGCTTGATACCGATAAAGATGGTGCACTCTCACAAGCTGAAGCCGAGGTGGCCGGCATCGGTCAAGAACTTTTCACCGCTGCTGATACCGACATGAACGGTATCTTAAGTGAAGAGGAATACACAAAATTGACCACCGGGGACAAGTAAAATAAATCCTCATATAGTATTTCCCGTAAAGATCTAATCTTTACGGGAAATATTATCAACTTTCCTGTTGACTCTGTTTTATCTCTATTTTGATATGATGTAACTGACGCTCAAGAGAATCAAGTTTAGAGTAGAGCAAATCAGCATCTATTTCTTTTTTCCCCTTTACCTCTGCCATAATCTGATCGTAGTTATTCACCACTGCCCCGACAACAAGGTTGATAAGCAGAAAAGCTGCCAATCCTATCCAGGAAACATGGTAAATTGTCACAACAAGATCAGATACACCCTCAAGATGTCCACCAAGAAGATTATACCTGAGGTCTGTCCAGTCCTCCCCT
>CAZEMY010000178.1:0-4949 GCA_964513405.1 uncultured Desulfobulbaceae bacterium | reverse complement strand
AGAATGTATTTTTTATTAACCGAAGGGAGAAAAAAGTCCCTTACTTTTTTGTGTACCATTTCTGCCATCTCTGTTAGATTTTATCAAAGGAGGGGAGTTAAATAACTTAAATTTACCATAGGAGATTTTTTCATGCTCTACGAACAACAAAAAGACAACTTACGCAGCCAGCCCAAGGCCTGGCTGGTCACCGGGGTTGCCGGCTTTATAGGTTCAAATCTTCTTGAGACCCTGCTCAAACTTGACCAGAAAGTTGTTGGCCTCGATAATTTTTCCACCGGTTTTCAATATAATCTTGATGAAGTACAGAAATTGGTCGGGAAAAGAGAGTGGAACAATTTCACTCTTATCAAAGGGGATATTTGTGATATTAAAACCTGCGAGGCAGCATGCAAAAAAGTGGATTTTGTCCTTCACCAGGCAGCCCTTGGCTCCGTCCCCCGCTCCATTGAAGACCCCTTGACCACCAACGAAAACAATATATCCGGTTTTCTCAACATGCTGGTTGCCTCCAGGGATGCCGGAGTTAAACGGATGGTATATGCCGCCTCAAGTTCAACCTATGGAGACCACCCCGACCTCCCCAAAGTAGAAGATAAAATCGGCAACCCCCTTTCTCCTTATGCCGTCACCAAGCTGGTAAATGAACTCTACAGCAAGGTGTTTGCCCGCACCTATGGTTTCAAGACTATCGGTCTGCGTTATTTTAATATATTTGGCCAACGCCAGGATCCGGACGGTGCCTATGCCGCAGTTATTCCTAAATGGTTTGCCGGACTGTTAAAAGAAGAAACTGTACACATCAACGGCGACGGGGAGACAAGCAGGGATTTTTGTTTTATTGACAACTGTGTGCAGGCAAACATTATGGCAGCCACTGCACAAAATGATGATCCTGAAAGCCAAGTATACAATGTAGCCTTTGGCAAACGAACCACCCTGAATGAACTATACGACTTAATTAAAACAAGAGTAGCAGAGCATTTTCCCGCCAGCGAAAATGCCAAACCGGTGTACCGTGATTTCAGGGCTGGTGATGTCCGTCATTCCCTGGCCGATATAGGCAAGGCCCGGCAACAGATTGGTTATGAACCTGAATACTCTATTGAGCAGGGACTTGACAAAGCCGCTTCCTGGTATATAAACAGATTCAAGCCTGAATAAAGAGTTTCTGCCAAGACTTGTTAAGGAATGTACGCTAAATAACTTGAGCATCTCGGAGTCGCAGCTTACCTACTTGTCCTTTATTTCGTAATATGTTCAAGTTATTTAGCTCCCGTTCCTAACAGTAGGAAAATCAAGTGTTCGCTCGCAGGTACTATCTCTCGGCGGAAAATACTATCTTACGCCGAGAGATTCGATGTCCCAAAGGCATGACCAATCAATATAACCCGTGGAGGAAAAACTTACCCCTCGTCCACATCATACTCAACACCCATTTGCTCTATTAAGCTCACCACCCCTACCACAGCATCCACATTTAATACAAAGCCAATTCCTGTACCTGGTTCTTCCATTTCACAAGAATCCACTACCGACTGTAATATTTTCTCGGCTTTTTCTTTGTGGGTTAAAATAAGTACTATTTCTTTTTCAGGCTCTATCATTAGGCCCATCAACTTTTTTGTTTCGTGTATCCCTACTCCTCGTCCACAAATCACTGTCCCGCCTCGGGCACCAGCTTCCTGAGCCCCCACTAAAATCCTTTCCGCCCAGCCTCTCTTTATTATAGCTACAACCAGTTTATGATCTTTGCCTACTAACATATTATTCTTCTCCTCTATTTTTATCTCCGTACAACATACCGAGAACCAGTACGGCAAGTATAGGGGCCAATGCCACTAATGCTATCATACCGAAACCATCCAACAGCGGATCACGACCTTCCAAAGAAGATGCCACCCCTATCACTAATGTCATTACAAAGGTAACGGCCATGGGGCCTGTTGCCACTCCGCCGGAGTCAAATGCTATTGCTATGAACTTGGCAGATGAAAATCTGATCAATATTAAAGCTAATATATAACCTGGCAACAGGACATATATTAAAGGAAACCCAAAAATAACTCTTACCATCGCCACAGACACTGCCACTGCAACCCCTAAGGACAGGGTGTACATCATTACATTTTCTTTGATATACCCTGATGAAACCTTGCTGACTTCATAGCTTAGTATGCGAACCGCCGGCTCTGCTATTGTTGCGACAAATCCCAATATAAAGCCTATGGGTATTATTATCCAAAGTGCAGATAATTTCCCCATGTGTTCCCCTATTACCATACCGGTTGGGAAAAAACCTGTCTTTACACCTTGTAAAAACAATGACAATCCAATTAAGCTGAGTGCCATTCCTGTTAGTATTTTGACTACTGTTTCTCTTGGCAGCTTCAGAAAAAATAGCTGAAAGACTATAAAAATCCCCAACAGGGGCAACAGTGCCAAAGACATCTCTGTGAATATTTTAGAGAGTCCTTCTAATATTATTATCTCTTCCATTATCCGAAAATCACCCCCAATAGCATTACTGCCAACACAGGCCCTATTGATGCCAGGGCCACATAGCCGAAACTGTTCTCCAGAGAGTTTTTACCACCCAGTACCGAGGCAAACCCTACCCCCAAAGCCAGTATAAACGGAGCTGTCATGGGCCCGGTAGTCACGCCTCCTGAATCAAACGATATAGGGATGAAATGTGGCGGTACGAAGTATGACAGGACAAAGACAGCACTATACCCTCCTATTAATATATAGCTTAATGGAATATTCACCACTATTCTTGCAACAGCTACCACAAGCGACATTCCAACCCCAACTGCCACTGCTGTTATTAATAAATCTTTAGATATGTCGCCGTCCGACACCTTATCCACTGCTGCTGCCAAAACCCGTACATCAGGCTCAGCTACTGTAACAGCCAACCCTAATATAGAGACAAAAACCAATATCCATACCATCGAACCCCATTGGGGCAACTCGGCTCCAATAGATTCTCCAAGCGGTAAAAGACCAACTTTTACCCCTAACAAAAAAGTTCCCAGGCCAAACATCACCATCAATGATCCTATCATAAACTGTGCTATTACAGGCATTGGAGCCGGCACAAATATCAAAATAAGTATAATCACCAACACTACAATTGGTAACACTGCCTGGAATATCTCCCAGGCAGCCTCTTTTATGTGGTTCATCCGGGTCAATCCTCTCTGTTGTGGTTATTTTATTGTATTGACCAACCCCTTAAAAATGCACCTGTTCACAATACATGCTATGGTCGGTCCATCGCCTATCGACGATGGGCATAATCATGAACAATAATCTACACACTTGAGGGGGAACAGTGTATATATTTAATCAACAAAAGCAGGTTTGAATATAACGATATGGCATGAACAGATAAACATGTCCACACCAGCATTTTTCTCCACAACTTACCACTCTACCTGAAAACAAAAGGAATACTAAATGACCGCCGTTATCCTACCCATGAAAAACCGGGCTGACTATACCGTCCGCCCAAGTAAAATCATCTGTATTGGTTTAAATTATCTTGAACATATCAAAGAATCCGGGTCAATTAATTTCCAAAACTTCACCAGTGATATTCCAGTTGAGCCCGTAGTCTTTGCCAAAACCCCAAATGTCCTGATAGGCAGAGACAAACCGATAATCCTGCCCCGTATGCTGGGAGATTATGATTTTGATGATTGCCGCACCGATTACGAAGGGGAGCTTGCCATCATTATAAAGAACAAAATAAAAGACATCCAAAAAGAGGAGGCATTATCCCATGTTCTGGGGTTCACCTGCTTTAATGATGTCAGTCAACGCAATTTCCAGTGCGACGACAAGTCCGGCTGGTTCCGGGGTAAATCACTGGACACCTTTGGCCCGCTCGGCCCGATAATTGTAGCACCTGAAGATATCGGAAATCCCCAGAACCTTCGCATCCGGACCCGGCTCAACAACAAGGTTGTCCAAAACTCCAATACCAGCAGGATGATATTTACCATTGCCGAAATTATCAGCTTTGTTTCCCGCAACTTTACTCTTGAACCAAGTGATATTATTTCCACCGGCACGCCGAGCGGAGTCGGTCCCCTCCAGCCCGGCGATGTGGTTCAAATCGAAATTGAAGGAATTGGTATACTGCGAAACCCGGTTAAAGGTTTCAGCTAAAATACCCCATCACGCTTTGCCATCCACCTTATGGCCTGGCATTAAGGAACCATCCTCACAGCCCCTTTATCAGCAGAAGAGGCAAAATGGGCATAGGCTCTTAGAGCCGGGGAAATAAACCTTTCCCGGTTCGGGGTGAAAGCTCTATCCCCTTTTGCCTCCTCTTCCCTGCGGCGGCGTTCAAGCTCCCCATCACTGACCAGCAGGTTAATACTTCTCTCAGGGATATTAATATCCACCGGATCACCATCTTTAACTAGGCCGATACCACCGCCACCGGCAGCTTCCGGAGAGACATGACCGATGGAGAGTCCCGAAGTGCCTCCGGAAAAACGGCCATCGGTGACAAGGGCACACTCTGCTCCGAGATGAATTGATTTAAGATACGAGGTGGGGTAAAGCATTTCCTGCATCCCGGGACCGCCCTTTGGTCCTTCATAAACAATGAAAATCACATGCCCGGCCTTGATTTCGCCATTTAATATGGCATCACAGGCATCATCCTGGGAGTGAAAGACTTTGGCAGTACCTTTAAAGTGAAGAATATCAGGGTCTACTCCGGCAGTTTTGACAATACAACCTTTTTCGGCAATATTCCCATAAAGTACCGCCAAACCACCATCCCTTGAATAACAGTTTTCCAGCTCACGGATACAACCTTTTTGCCGGTCTTTATCAAGTTCTGCATAAGATGTTTGCTGGGAAGCCATAACCAAATTCCTCCCTTTATGGGCAGGGGCACTGCTGTATATGTCAATCGCTTCCCGACC
>CAZEMY010000177.1:0-5096 GCA_964513405.1 uncultured Desulfobulbaceae bacterium | reverse complement strand
CGCCCCAGGTGATGGTAACGAATGATGCCGTCGCCATCAATAATTGTGGTGACGGGAATAGTATTGACCTTGTAATCATCTAAAAATTTTATAGGAGCTTGTCCGAGAATGCATTCTTCCCCAGCATCGGCCGTTCTTCTTTTGAACATCCCAATGATAAAATAAGGAATAGGACTGTTAAAAAACATATGGATTTGAGAAAAGATTTATCCATTTTTTCTACTCCGGTTGAATCAACTTGTTTGCTTGGGAGGTCACATTAAATAACTTAGGAATATAACTTGTCCTTTTTTAGCGTTCCCCTTGATTATATTTTGAGAAGGCGTTATCCTCTGTGCCATTTCAGGCACATGACAGAAAATAAGGAAGGGGAATTAAATGACTTGCTGTGACCGTTCATTTAGCACTATATAATACGCAGGCAATATATGACAATAAACTTGACCGCAATAATAATGTTAATGTATTTAAAAGTAATTTTCCTGTTATGATAATAGAGTGCAGGGTAAAATGCCGCATAATCTATTATGATTTATTTTCTTTAAGCTATATGACATTGTAACAGGGGGGGTAAAATGTCTGAAAAGAAATCTTTTTTGCAGGCGAAACAGTGCTGTCTCTATGTAGTTGATCCCCAGGAACGGCTCATGGCTCATATCCATGAGGCTGAGCTGGTGATAAAGAACATAGCTCTGATGATTCGCCTTGCCAATACCTTTTCCATTCCCATTCTCGCCAACACCCAGTATAAAAAAGGTATTGGCCCTATCGTCCCGGAGCTTGCCGAGTTGCTTGGGGATGTTCCATGTCCGGATAAGGTAGAGTTTAACGGTTTGGCCAATCCGGCGGTCAGGGAGGAACTTGACCGCTTGGATGAAGCAGTGGATACTCTGATCATCTGCGGGGTGGAAAGCCATATCTGCATTTACCAAACCAGCATGGCAGTGTTGGCTGCGGGTTACAAGGTCATCGTTGTAGCAGACGGCATTTCTTCCCGAACTCCTGAGAATGACAACTACGGCAAGCAGCGATTGAGGGAAATGGGTGTGGTGGTTGTTCCGGCTGAAATGATTATTTATGAATTGTTACAGAAAGCGGGTACAGCTGAGTTTAAGACTATGCTTCCCTTTCTAAAGTAGTTTCTTCTATTTCCCTGTTTATTTTTTTTCTTTATTCATAATCTTTTTTTTAATTGCAATGAAAGGTAACGAAATTCGCTCTCGTTTTTTTGAATATTTTTCAGAAAAAGGGCATACAGTTGTTGATTCCTCCCCGCTTGTTCCCCATGATGATAAAACCCTGCTTTTTACCAATGCCGGTATGGTTCAATTTAAAAAAGTTTTTATGGGTGAGGAAAGAAGGGATTATTTCCGGGCTGTTACAGCCCAGAAATGTGTCCGGGCCGGTGGTAAGCACAATGATCTGGAAAATGTCGGCTATACGGCGAGACATCATACTTTTTTTGAAATGCTGGGTAACTTTTCCTTCGGTGATTATTTCAAGAAAGAGGCCATAGCGTATGGTTGGGAATTTCTCACAAAAGAGCTGGCCATAAAACCTGATAAGCTCTGGGTTTCGGTATTTAAAGATGATGATGAGGCCTATGACCTTTGGCGGCAGGTTGAAGGGTTACCGCAGCAGAGGATTGTCCGCCTTGGGGAAAAAGATAATTTCTGGTCAATGGGCGATACCGGTCCCTGTGGTCCCTGCTCTGAAATACATATAGATCAGGGGGCTGAGTATGGGTGTGGACAATCGGATTGTGCCCTGGGCTGTGATTGTGACCGGTTTCTTGAGTTGTGGAATCTGGTATTCATGCAGTTTAACCGGGACGAATCCGGAACCATGACCCCGCTGCCCAAGCCGTCCATTGATACCGGTATGGGGTTAGAGAGGGTTGCAGCCGTATTGCAGGCTAAGCATAATAATTTTGATTGTGATCTCTTTGCCGGAATTATTGACAAAATTGCAGTTCTTGCCGGTAAGACCTATAAAGAAGATGAGCAGGACACCGTGGCGATGCGGGTTATTGCCGACCATAGCCGGGCAGCGGTTTTTCTGATTGGGGACGGGGTTCTGCCTGCCAATGAAGGGCGGGGCTATGTGTTGCGGCGTATTATGCGCAGGGCTATTCGTTTTGGTCGGGTTCTTGGTCTGAATTCCTTTTTTCCGGAGGTTTGTAGTCAGGTTGTCCTTTCCATGGCAGAGGCTTATCCCCATTTAAATGATAACTGTGAGCTGCTTGACAAGGTTGTCCGTAACGAGGAACTTCGTTTTGGCGAAACCCTTGACAACGGGCTGGCGATGCTGGCTGCGGAAATAAGGCGGCTGGAAATAAAACATGGTGATGATGCCTGTATTGACGGGGATTTTATTTTCCGTCTTTATGATACTTACGGGTTCCCGGTTGATATTGTCCGGGATATTGCCTTGGAGTCCGGGGTTTCCTTTGATGAACCAGGGTTTCACCTGGCCATGGAGAAACAGCGGCAGCAGTCCCGTAAATCTTGGAAAGGTGCAGCCGTAGAGCATCTTGATAAAGGGGTGTTGGCCCTGCTTGAAGAATCAGTATCTGCAGATTTCACAGGCTATGAAAACAATCATGGGGTATCGGTTGTTGCCGCCATAATTGATGAAAAAGGAGAGTTAACTAAGCGGGCAGTACCGGGGAAACAGTACCTGGTCTTTTGTCCGCAGACCCCGTTTTATGCCGAGGCGGGAGGTCAGGTTGGAGACAAGGGCGATATAAACTGGGATGACGGCTGTTTCAAGGTGGAGAGAACTTTCCTGCCCGCCTCCGGGATTGTTCTTCACGAAGGCAAGGTTGTAAAGGGTGAGTTAACTGTATCCCGGGAGGTCAATCTTGTTGTTGCCGGGAACCTGCGGGCTTTGGTCTCGTTTAATCATACTGCCACCCATCTTCTCCATGCCGCCCTGAAAGAAGTTTTGGGTGATCATGTCAGGCAGGCAGGTTCTCTTGTCAACTCGGAGCGGCTCAGATTTGATTTCACTCATTTTTCTCCCCTTGACATAAAAGAAAAAGAGACCATAGAGCAACTTGTCAATGAGAAAATAAGAGAGAATGTTGCTGTGCAGACTGGGGTTTTTAGTAAAGAAGATGCACTTGCCAAAGGGGCAACTGCCCTGTTTGGCGAGAAGTACGGTGATGAAGTGCGGGTGGTGAGTGCTGGCGATTTTTCAAGGGAATTATGTGGAGGTACCCATGTGGAGCGTACCGGCTGCATAGGTTATTTTAAACTTGTGTCCGAGACAGGGATTGCCTCCGGGGTGCGGCGGATAGAGGCTCTTACGGGCCCTGCTGCGGTTTCTTTTGTTCAGAGACTTGCTGCTGGTGCCGATGAGGTTTGCGGACTGCTCTCTGGAGGTTTTTCTGACTCTCCGGCAAAAATTATCTCTTTGCAGGGCAGGCTGAAGGAGCTGGAGCAAGAGATGTCATCTCTTGCTGCTTCCCAGGCAATGTCCAACCTTGATAAGTTGTTTTCTTCTGCCCGGGAAATAAACGGGATAAAGGTTCTCTGCGGGAATATTCCCCTTGATTCTCCCAAAACCCTGCGGGAAGTTGGCGATAAGGTTCGCGACAAAATGGGGAGCGGTTTGGCTGTACTTGGCGGTGAAATTAATGGTAAGGCTGCTCTGTTGGCACTTGTCAGTAAGGATTTGCTCGGTACAATCAAGGCGGGGCAGTTGGTTGATAGAGTGGCAAAGATTGTTGGCGGCAAAGGGGGAGGACGACCGGATATGGCCCAGGCCGGTGGTTCCATGCCGGATAAACTTGATGAGGCTATGGCAGCAGTATTTGATATTGTTGCCTCCATAACAGGGAATAAAGGATGAGTAATGGGAAAAAATTCTTTTAAAGATAGAGTCGTAATCACCGGGGCTGGTTTGACCGCACCGGGGGGTGCGAACAATCTAAGTGATTTAAGAAAACAGGTGCTTGCCGGCAGGTCTGGGATAAGCACTATTGATTTGCGTTATATGGGCGAGGTTCCTGCCGGGATATGTTCTTTTGAAGAAACAAGATACCGCAAAAAAAAGGAAAATAAGAGAGGGACCAGAGCAGGTTGTATAGGGGTTTACTGTGCCGGAGATGCCCTTGCCGATGCCGGTCTTGAGCTATCCGGTGATATCCTTGCCCGGACGGGAGTGTATCTGGGGCTCACCGAACACGGGACGGTGGAGACGGAGAACGAAGTTTATAATATCAGCAAGTTTGACTACAATGTCGATTATTGGACTCACCATCATAATCCCCGTACTGTTCTCAATAACCCGGCCGGGGAAATAACCATGAAGTTTGGTATAACCGGCCCTCATTATTCGGTGGGTGCTGCCTGTGCTGCCGGTAATGCCGCCCTTATCCAGGGGGTGCAGATGCTTCGTCTTGATGAAGTTGATGTTGCTCTGTGCGGGGGGATTTCCGAGTGTGTTGGCTCTTTTGGTATTTTCGCCAGTTTCAAGGCTCAGGGTGCGTTGGCTGAACATGCCGACCCGACCCAGGCCAGCCGTCCTTTAGATAAAAACCGCAACGGGATTGTTATTTCAGAGGGCGGCTGTGTATTTGTCCTGGAGCGGCTTGACAGGGCTTTATCAAGGGGGGCAAAAATTTACGGAGAGATTGCCGGCTATGCGATGAACTCGGATGCCCGCGATTTCGTCCTTCCCTACGGCCCGAGGCAGGCTGAGTGTATGGATGCAGCCCTGAAGAGGGCAGAGATGGTGGCTGATGACATTACCATTGTAAATACCCATGCCACCGGCACCATGCAGGGCGATACCGAGGAGTGCAAGGCTGTAGGTAAGGTTTTTGGGGATTGTGATAATACCCGGATAAATAATACCAAATCCTTGATTGGTCATGCCATGGGAGCTGCCGGAGTTTTGGAGCTGGCCGGTAACTTACTCTCCTTTGAAGATAATATGGTTCACCCGACAATTAACCTTGATGATCTGGACCCGGACTGTGCCCTTCCCGGCCTGGTGATTGGTAAAGCGGAAGAAGTGCCTCTGGTAAATGCAATTCTTAATAACTCTTTTGGCATGGTCGGAATAAATTCTGCGGTTATAGTGAAGAG
>CAZEMY010000176.1:0-5135 GCA_964513405.1 uncultured Desulfobulbaceae bacterium | reverse complement strand
TGGGGCAATATTCAGATAGCGTAGACTTCGAACATTTAAGAGGTCGTCGTTTTGCACTGATTTCTCACCAACCCGAATATTTACTGAAAAGCAGTAATTGGTGTATAGATTCCTAATAGATGATTTATATAAAAAACAGGAGGAGCCATGGTTCAACCAGAAGAAATGTATCAATGCCAAACGGTTAATTGTGGATTTATATATAACCCTGATAAAGGTGAGCGAAAAGGGAAGATAAAAAAGGGCACAGCTTTTAAGGATATTCCCGATGACTGGCGTTGCCCAGTCTGCGGAGCGACTAAAGCTGCTTTTAAACCACTTGCCGGTCCTGGCTCGGTTATGGCTGAAAATGCTGCTGCCAGCGAAAAAAAACAAACAAAACCTGAGGAAAATAAAATGAAAAAATACATATGTACTCTTTGCGGATATGAATACGACCCGGAAGAAGGAGACCCGGACAGCGGGATTGACCCTGGTACCGCCTGGGAAGATGTACCCGACGACTGGGTCTGTCCGGTCTGCGGAGCAGGCAAAGAGGATTTTGAAGAGGCCTGATTATCATAATTATCGGTGAGGGTGGAAATGTTGCTTGTAAATATTCAAACATTTGCAGGCTACGGATACGGTAGATAACCGCCAATAACCATATTCTTTACAGATGGTTACCAAAAACTAATACCTATTAGTAACCTTAAATTGTTTAATTCAGGTTTTATGGACAAATCTGAATGTTTCCAATAATCTCAGTTCCGATAGGCACTGAGATTATTGGAAACCAGGCTGCCTAAAACAAGGAGAAACACAGTAATGCAAACCGTTCAACTTAGCGAAAATGTTTATTGGGTTGGAGCCGTTGACTGGCTTACCCGTGATTTCCACGGATACTCAACCAATCGGGGTACCACCTATAACGCCTTTCTTATCATTGATGAAAAGGTAACCCTTATTGATACGGTTAAAAAGCCGTACTGCGGTGAGTTTATGCACCATATCCGCAGTATAATAGACCCGGAAAAGATTGATTATATTGTGGTAAATCATGTGGAGATGGATCATTCCGGTTCGTTGCCAGAGGTTATGGAGATTGTTAAGCCGGAAAAAGTTTTCTGCTCGAAAATGGGGAAAAAAACCCTTCTTCAACATTTTCACCAGAAAGACTGGCCATATCATGTGGTCACTCCGGGAGAGGATATCAGTCTTGGTAAAAAGACTCTCGCTTTTCTGGAAACCAGAATGCTGCACTGGCCGGACTCGATGTTCACCTATCTCAAGGAAGATGAAATTCTCTTTTCCAGTGATGCCTTTGGTCAACATCTCGCAACCAGTGAGAGATTTGATGATGAGATAGATCAGGACATCCTCATGCATGAAGGGGTAAAATATTACGCAAATATCCTCACTCTTTACTCAGGTCTGGTTCAAAAGCTTCTAAAAAGTGTTGGGGAAATGAATCTGCCCATAAAAATCATTGCCCCTGATCACGGCGTTATATGGAGGGACAATCCCGGCAAAATAATTGCAGCCTATGATGAGTGGTCAACCCAGAAGGGTGATGGTAAGGCTCTTATTATTTACGATACCATGTGGGACTCCACTAAAATGATGGCAAAAGCAGTTGCTGTTGGGCTTGAAAACCAGGGTATCAGCTACAAAATGCTTGACCTAAAGGTCAACCATCGCAGCGATGTAATGACAGAAGTTCTTAAAAGCAGTGGCATAATCCTTGGTTGCCCAACCCTGAATAATGGGTTGTTACCGGAAATGGCAGGGTTTCTCATGTATATGCGGGGCTTGAAACCAATAAACCAGGTCGGAGCTTCTTTTGGCTCATTTGGCTGGTCAGGCGAAGCGGTAAAACTGATGAACAAAACCATGACAGATTTGAAATTCACCATCTGTCATCCAGGCTTAAAGGTTCAGTATGTCCCTGAGCATGGTCACCTTAAATCATGTGTTGAGTTGGGCGAAACTGTGGGAAAAACCATTAACGACCTTCAGGCAGGCAAGGAAATATCTTCTGTGGAAAAAGTAATCTGATTATCTTTATGTTCACAGTTAACCTTCCAACCGGAATATTTACGGAGCAATCATGAAAATACTTATTGATAATAATATTGTCGAATTTCATACAGACACCCCCCAGGAAACCGCCGATATGGAGACCCTGTGGAGAATTATGGTTGACTGTATAGCAGACAACAAGCGGATGGAACCTATTGGAGAGTTTATCCCCGCAAAATCAAAAGTTGCCCGTTTTATTATTGAAGGGGTGCCAAGTAAAACTGTTTATACCGACGACGAGGTAGGAGAAGAGTGTACAGTGGTATGCACGGTTTGTAACAAATACTCCCACCTCAAACCAGGTGATTCCGTGCCGGTCTGCTGCGGCAGACCCATGGAAGATATGGACTGATTACTGACAATACACTTCAGACAGGATTATTTACATCTAAATCCTGTCTGAAGATTTTACTGTTTCCCGACAAGCGACAACATTTCCCCGACAACCTCATCGGCATTTAACTCTGTTGCATCAATTACCAATGCATCTTCAGCCACTTTAAGCGGAGCTATGCTACGCTGTTTATCATCCCTGTCTCTCTTGATAATCTGGGCCATAATTTTCCCTTCATCTTCAACTATATCTCCGTTTTCACGAAGTTGTTTTATTCTTCTTTTGGCCCGTTCTTCAGGGGTTGCGTCAAGATAAAATTTCCATGAAGCCTGGGGAAAAACAACCGTTCCCGTATCTCGTCCCTCAGCAACCAGTTTTCCTGTTCTTCCCATTTCCTGCTGAAGAAAAGTGAGTTTTTCCCTTACCACCGGCAAAGCAGATACTGTTGAAGCTTCCATTCCCATTTCAGGAGTACGGATAAGCCCGCCAATCTCTTTGGAGTTTAGATAAACGAGAACATCAGCAGCAAGGTTTTCTGCCGGTTTCAAAATAATCTCCATATCATGAATAATCATGCCAACCGCATCATTATCATTAGTGGCAACCCCAGCCTGCAAACACCCCCAAGCCACAGCCCGATACATTGCACCGGTATCAAGATACAAAAACCCCAGTCTGCTGGCAAGCATCCGGGAAACCGTTGATTTTCCTGCCCCGGATGGCCCGTCAATGGTGACTATTGCGAGTTGATCATACATAATATTTTAACTCTTTTAAACAAAGCGTTAACGCTTCAAGAAAACGGGTGTTTTCCCCTTTCGTCCCCACGGTTATTCTTATAAAATCAGGATAACCATACGCTTTCATTGAGCGAATAATGACTCCCATGCGGAGCATGGCTTCATAAAGAGCTGTCGAGTCACCACCAACATCAATCATAAAAAAATTAGTGTGAGATGGAAAACACTTACAACCAAGTCCCTCTATCTGCTCTACCAACCATTGTCGCCCCTGCCGGGTTCCTGTCAAGGTTTTATGGTAATGATCAGTATCAGAAAGAGCAGCCAAAGCCCCATCTTGGGCCAGAAGGTTAACATTAAAGGGTTGGCGGACTCTATGAAGTAAATCAATAATCTCCCTGTGCATCAGTCCAAAACCAATTCTCAGACCGGCCAGACCAAAGGCTTTGGAAAAAGTTCGCAGTGAAACCACAGCGGCAATACCGTCCGGGTTCCTTATACAGGAAAGAACATCAATTCTCTCCTCCGGCTTAACAAAATCAACATAAGCCTCATCAAGAACAAGAATCACGCTCTCCGGCAGGTTATGGAGAAAATCATCAAACTGACTGCCGGAAAAAAAAGTCCCACAGGGGTTGTTGGGATTATCAAGAAATATCAATCTGGTTTTCCCACTGACCGATTCAGCTATTTTTTTTAGATCATGGTTCATATCTTTTAAAGGAACCACAATGTTTGTTCCCCCCCTGACCCGGACAAACTTCTCATACATCAGAAAAGAGGGGTGGGAAGTTATAACCTCATCACCGTCCTGGACAAAACCCTTGACCAGAAACTCTATAATTTCGTTGGATCCGTTACCAAGGATAATTTCATCCATCCCGGCTCCAAGCCATCCCGCCAGGGCCTCGGTAAGGTAATAGGCTGAACCGTCCGGATAACGATGGAGACCAGACAGGGACTTTTCAATGGCTGCAACAGCCTTGGGTGATGGGCCCCATGGGTTTTCATTGGAAGCCAGTTTAATGGAGTTGGTTATCCCGTATTCTCTTTCCAACTCATCAAGGGGCTTTCCGGGTGGATAAGGAGTTATGGATTTTATGTTTTCCGACCATTCAAGTTTCATTACAAATCAGCTCTCATGCCGGCAATTCCAGCTCTCTGTTCCAGATTCCATGCGGCTTTAAGGAGAATCTCCTCATTAAAATGAGCAGCCTGGAGCTGCATGCCAATTGGCAGACCATCCGATGAAAAACCACATGGTACCGAGATTCCAGGAATTCCGGCAAGATTTGCCGATATTGTCAGAATATCAGAAAGATAAAGGGAAAGTGGATCACCGCTCTTCTCACCAATCCGCCAGGCGGGAGTTGGGGTAACCGGAGAAACAATCAGATCACAGCTATTAAAGGCCTTGGCAAAATCATTCTTTATCAAGGTGCGAACCTGAGATGCTTTTTTATAATAAGCATCGTAATAGCCGGCAGATAGAGCATAAGTACCAATCAGTATCCTTCTTTTCACCTCATCACCAAACCCCTCTGACCTGGTCTTTCTGTACATGTCAACAAGGGAGTCTGCATCCGTATCCCGATAGCCAAAGCGAACCCCGTCAAAACGGGCAAGGTTTGAACTGGCTTCAGCCGGGGCTATCAGATAATATACAGCCACGCAGTACTCTGTGTGGGGAAGGCTGACCTCAACCACCTCAGCTCCGGCTTCCCTTAGCATATCAATCCCGCCCTTAACAGCTTTTTCCACTTCCGGGTCTATACCATCACCAAAGTACTCACGGGGAATCCCCACCCTCACCGACCCAAGACCGTCAGTCAGGGATGATGTATAGTCAGGAACGACCCTCTTTACTGAAGTTGAATCCCTTGGGTCATGGCCGCAAATAACATTCATCATTATCGCACAATCCCGTACATCCATGGTCATGGGGCCTACCTGATCAAGGGAAGAGGCAAAGGCCACCAGACCGTAGCGGGACACCATCC
>CAZEMY010000175.1:0-5179 GCA_964513405.1 uncultured Desulfobulbaceae bacterium | reverse complement strand
TTTTTTTCTTTTTTTTCTTTTCTTGTTGTAAAGATTTCTTTGTTATCTGTCGATATATATATATATATGTTGAAGCGAAAAGGTAAAAATTTAAATTGGGTTTAACTGATTATTCATGGGAAAGGCGAAGGAACGGCTTGATACAATAATGGTTGTCTGCCAGGAGCGTATCCAGGAAGAAATTTCTGCACTTCTTGGCAAAACCATGAAAATAGCTGAACCCGAAACCGCAATTATCAGTAAGGAAGACTTTTTTTCAGAGCCCGCACCAAAATCCGTGCTTGCCCATGTTCAGCTTGAGGGAGATATTACCGGTCATGGCTGCCTGATTGTTTCTGTTCGTGATGCAATTCGTATAGGCGGAACTTTGGTTATGCTGCCTGACTCGGAGCTCAACAAAGTTATCAGCGAAGAGGAGTACAGTGAAGAACTTGAGGATTCCTATGGGGAAATCGCAAATATTATCTGCGGGGCTATCACGGCAACATTTGAGGAGCAGTACCCCAAGACCTTAAGGCTGGTTCGAACAGAGCAGGAAGTTATTGTCCCAATCAAGGTTGTCGTGGAATCAGATGAGCCTGTGGCCAATGGCTCTTATTACGAGATGCGTGCCTTGATGGAACTTGAAGGTGCGGAAATGGGAGCTCTTCAGCTTCTTCTTCCTGCCGACAGTTTAGGGCTTGTCGAGCAGTCAACACCTGTTGCAGAGGAAAACGATGGCGGGGAAGAAGTCGGAGAAGGTGGAGGAAGCGGAGAGCCTAAGAGTAGTTTCGAGGAAGAGTCAAAGCCAGAGGTCGCCCCGCAGGCAACTGTTGCTGAATCAGCAGTGGTATCAGTTGCCCAGTTAGAAAAACAAAAGGAGAAAGTCTCTAAGCTCCTTGATACATGTCTTGAGAAAATAGGAGAAGAGGTTGGGGCCTTACTTGGTGTAACCGTTAAGGTTGATGGCTGGGATAACGGGATTTACTCTAAGGAAGAACTTCTTGAGCAGGCTGGCGGCAAACAGGTCATGGCCAGGATGGAAGTCAGGGGGGATAAAGACGGGGAGTCATACCTTCTTGTCTCTTTGAAAGATGCTATTTTTCTTGGTGGCACCTTGATTATGCTGCCGGATGCCGAACTTGAAGAGGTTGTCAGAAATGACGAGTTTAGTGAGGATAGTGAAGATGCCTACGGAGAGATTGCCAATATTATTGCCGGGGTATATACGGCTGTCTTTGAAGAGCAGTACCGTGATAATATAGGATTTGTCAAAAAAGGACTTGAAACAATTACCCCGGTCAAAATCGACCCGGAGTCAGATGATGTTATTGGCAATGAATTTTATTTTCTGAGTGCGGGGGCAATTGTTGTTAACGGGAAGAAACTTGGTCGGATTCAGGCTGTTTTTCCAGTCCGTCTTTTTGGTCTTGAGGATCTTGTCGAGCCGCCAGTTGCAGATGAACCGGTTGCGGCTGCAACCGATGCAAAGAGTAACAGTGCTGCTGCCGGTCAGCAGACAACGGATAACGGCGGGTCAACTAACAGGGTAAATGGGCTTCCTGATAGTGATATAGCTGCAGGAGGTTTCAAGGGAAGCAAAGATGGGGACATTGTCAATGTCCTTATTTTTAGCGATGATAAAAAAGAATCAGCCGCAGTGGCGGAGTTACTGAACCGTCAGGGCTGTCACAGCAAAATTCTTGACTACCGCGAACATGTAAATAATCATCTTACTCAGGCCGTGGAACTTGTCTTTCTGATTATGACAGAGGTGGACGAACAGGGGTTTGGCATGGCGATCAAGTTAAGCAACAGCGGTCTCAGGGTTCCTCTTATTGCCGCCGGTCCCGCCTGGACACGCAGTGCGGTTTTAAAGGCGGTTAAGTACGGGGCGTCTGATATTCTTATTACTCCGGCAACGGATATGGATATTCAGGAAAAATTAAATACCAACATGGCTCGCCGGGCGGCGTAAATACTTGTAATTGAATAGAGGATAAAGAAAAAATATCCAACATCCAACACGCCTGGCAATCTATCACCTGACACCCTCCATTTGTGCCTCTTTTTTCTTTATTTTCTCCAATAGTGTTGTTCGCTTCAGGTTAAGCAACCTGGCAGCTTCCTTCTTGTTACCTCCGGTAAATTTCAAAGCCTCAACTATCAGTTGGGTTTCAAATTCATTGACAAGGTTTTTAAAATCTATGCCTTTATCATCCCATAACCCTTGAGCGAAAGGTGCTGGCGAAGAGGGAGAAAGTAACATGATCTGTTCGGGAGGGGATACATCGTTTCGTATCGGCGTGGATACTGTTTCCGGAGATGGGGGGATGTGGTCAACTGATTGACGATATTTTTCAGGAAGGTCACAGAAGTTAATCTCTTTGCTGCCATGGAGGATGCTCATGTGCTGAATAAGGTTCTCCAGCTCCCGTACATTTCCTTTCCATGGATATTTTTGCAGGGTCTGGATAGCGGCAAGGTCAAAACCGTTAATTGTTTTTTTCCCTTTTCCATTTGTGACATTGATAAAATGTTCAATAAGAATCAATATATCATCGCTGCGATCCCTTAAGGGGGGAATATTGACAGGGACAACGCTGAGGCGATAATAGAGGTCTTCCCGAAATTCTCCTCTCTCCACCATCTCTTCAAGGTTGCGGTGGGTCGCGGCAACGACCCTTACATCGACAGATATCGGTTTAAGAGCTCCCACCGGTTCAAATTCCCGTTCCTGGAGAACTCTGAGTAGTTTGGCCTGGAGAGCCGGTTTCATGTCTCCTATCTCATCGAGAAACAGAGAACCTCCATTGGCATATTCTATACGGCCTATTTTGGAGGTTGTGGCACCGGTGAAAGCACCTTTGCTGTAGCCAAACAGTTCACTCTCAAGGAGATCATCTGGGATGGCAGCACAGTTAACCGGGACAAAGTTTTTCCTGCTCCTTGGACTGTGCTGATGGATTGCCCTGGCAACAAGTTCCTTGCCTGTCCCGGACTCGCCCTGGATAAGCACAGTGCTTGAATCGTCTTCTGCCAGCTTGGTGATAAGATCAAAGAGTTTTTCCATGACCTCGCATCGGCCGATAATTTTGTTAAATAAAGGTGGTTTTCTCATTGGATTATACGAGCATATTGTCGGCAAGTTTACTGGAGGTTCTACGCATGTGAAGGCTTAATAGTCTCATTATTTTTTTAAGTATGGTTATTCCTATAACTGGATAATTACTGGTAATAATATCAAAGCCTTTTTTGGTAAGAATAATTGCTATTGAGGGCTGGCGGGCAATAACTGATGCCGATCGGGGGGATTTATCTATAATGGACATCTCACCAATTGTGCAGCCTTTACCGAGTCGGGTAATGGTTCTATAATCTCCATGACCAGACTTCTTTAAGACCTCAAGGAGTCCGCGAACTATAAAACACATAAAATCACCTTTTTCGCCCTCACTAAACAGATATTCTCCCCGCATAATTTCGGTATAGTTTGTATGGCGGGCAAGAATATCAATTTCTTCACTGTCAAAGTCATCAAACAGAGGCAGGGCCAACATGAATTCTCTGGTTCTTTCTTCATTTTCATTCAACTCTCTGTGTTGGATTTTCTTTTTTTTCATGATGGATATTTTTTCTAAAATCTGTTTTTCCATTTCCTTGCAGGGACATTTTTCAGACACTGGAATAAAAATGGAATGAATTTTTCTTTCCTTTCTTTTCATTATGTTAAGTGAAGTCTATCATAAGTAGAGTTACGAAAACAAGGTCTGAAATATAATAAGGTCATTTTTTTGACGTTTTTTTATGGTATTGTTATTCCTGATCATTTAATGTGTGGGAACTGTGAAGTTTCAGTTGTAAAAGCTCCAGTCTGCATAAAAAAATGCCTGCGGACATTATGCCTGTAAGGATATCGTGATATAAACTATGAATAAAATATTTTTTTTGCTTTTGCTTTTGTTTTTGTTACTATCTTCTCCCCCTCTTGCATTTGGTTGGCAGGGAGTGGTGGTCAAGGTGATTGACGGAGATTCCATCCAGGTAAGGCACGGTAAGACTATAAAGGAAATAAGACTCTACGGTATTGATGCCCCTGAGTACAGGCAGCCATTTGGGAATAAGGCGAGAAAAATACTCCGGAAAAAAATTTCCGGTAAAACTGTTACTGTCAAGGGGAAGGACATAGATCGCTATGGTCGTATTGTTGCTCTTGTCACTTTTAATGGGGAGTTGATTAACAGAAGTCTTGTCAGGCAGGGGTTGGCATGGGTATCTTCAAAATACTGCCGTGCTCAGCCGCTGTGCCGGCAAATGAAAAAAGATGAGAGCCAGGCAAAAAAAGCAAAACGGGGGTTATGGCAAGATCCAGATCCTCTGCCGCCATGGCGTTGGAAACGGTCAAATAGAAGATAGTTTTGGTTGGTTTAAAAATTGAAAAGGGTATGAATTATATGAACAACAAAAAGATTGGCATGGTTGGAAGCTGTTTTCTGTTTTTTTTCTTTTACGGCGGAGTTTGTTATGGTACCTCTGCTTACAATACAGGGGAACAATCGCTTGAAGCAGGCGTTGAAGAAAGCGTAATGGCAGAGGGTGAATTAGAACAGAACCTGCCTGACAATAGTGAAAACGCGGACATGAACTATACTGTTGTGACAGCTGAGACGATGGCTGTCCGTCAAAGTCTTCTTATTGACAGGCTTCTTGATAATGACCGTTGCGTAGGATGTGATCTTGCCGGAGCAGATCTTGCGGGGAAAAGGCTGAAGGGTGCTGACCTTGAGCGGGTTAATCTGCAGGGGGCAAATCTTGAAGGTGTTAACCTTTCCAGGGCTAATCTTAAAGGTGCCGATTTTTCCGGCGCCAATCTCAAAAGTGCAAACCTCTCTAAAGCCGACCTTTACAATGCAAAATTTATCGATGCTGATTTGTCCGGGGCAAAGTTAGACGGGGCTTTGATTGATTCAGCTGATTTTACGGGGGCAAAAGGTGTGGAAGGTATTTTGTCTCCTGAAAGATGATAATCGCAAATCTGGCTGGGGGGGGGAGTGGCAGGCAGAGTGCCAGTTAACAAACAGATAAGGGGAAACCTAGAACAGGAACAATTGGAGTGGTACGATAACCCTTGGGTTGAGCAATATTAAGAGACGAAGCTACAAAAAGTCAGATGCGTAGGTCGGATTAGCGTTAGCGTAAT
>CAZEMY010000174.1:0-5246 GCA_964513405.1 uncultured Desulfobulbaceae bacterium | reverse complement strand
ACATTCAACATTCGACATTCGCTTTTAAATCAACAAATCAGCAGCTTATCATCATATTAAAATTATCACTTTTTTGTATTGCACCCGGTTACAGGTTAGTGTCCCGCCTTCGGCGGATGAGTTTAAATATGAAATAATTTGTCATTGTTATCTGCCCCCCTGTCCTGTCAACTGATAACCCCAAGAGCCTGTTTTATCCTCCCCATCCCGTCCTTAATGACATCCATGGAAGTGGCAAAAGAAAACCTGACAAACTTATCTGCACCGAAAGCGGCTCCCGGTACCGATGCAACCTTGGCCTCATCAAGAAAATAATCTGACAGGGCTACCGAATCGCCAATCACCTTGCCTGCAAAAGACTTTCCGTAATAACTTGAGAAGTTTGGAAACACATAAAAGGCACCAGCGGGGTTTGTGCAACTTACTCCGGAAATAGCTTCAAGTTCCCGAACAAAATAATCCCGTCTCGGCAAGAAAGCTTCTTTCATAACAGCTGGAAAATCCTGGGGCCCGGTCAGAGCGGCAAGGGCAGCATACTGTGAAGGTGCTGCCGGGTTGGAGGTTGACTGGCTCTGGATTTTGTTCATGGCCTTGATCAAATGATCAGGTCCTGCCGAATATCCTATCCGCCAACCGGTCATGGCAAAAGATTTGGAAACCCCGTTTAAGATAACAGTCTGCTCTTTAAGCTCAGGGGCAACATCAAGTATATGAGGAAGCTTACCATCCATATAGGTTATGGTTTCGTAAATGTCATCACTGACCACCAGCCATCCCCGCTCAAGTGCCATTTCTGCCACTGCTTTAAGAGACTCTTCAGAAAATACTGCTCCGGTTGGATTTGAGGGGTTATTTAAAAAAATCGCCCTGGTCTTATCGGTTACATATTTTTTTAAAATTTGTGGATTGAGATCAAAATTCATAGACTCATCTAACGGCACCGGAACCGGAATTCCGCCCGCCAACTGAACCATGGGTGGGTATGAAACCCAATACGGTGCTGGAATCAGAACCTCATCGCCAGGGTTAAGAATAGCCTGAAAGATATTATACAACCCATGCTTGCCACCACAACAAACCTGAATCTGCTCAGGCGTATATTCCCAGCCATGATCCTCTTTAAAGCGTATACAGACGGCTTCCCGCAGCTCTGGGATACCAGGCACCGCCGTATACCTGGTGTGGCCGTCATCAATGGCCTTTTTCCCTGCCTGACAGATATGCTCAGGCGTATCGAAATCAGGCTCACCGACACTGAAATTGAGAATATCGGCTCCGGCAGCCTTGAGTGCCTTGGCCTTGGCATTAACAGCCAGGGTTGGTGACGGGGGGACATTAAGAACCCGCTGGGCAAGAGCTACTTTTTCTGTTGTCATGGTTTTCCTCTTTTCTTTTTTTTTGTTTTTTGCTTTTTGTTTTCGGGGAAACTTATAACTCTATCTTTACCCTCTCGCCAAACTCATAACCACCGGTTACCAGATCATAGTCCATTCGTCCAGCCTGTAGAGAGAACCCGGGACCTGTTATAGCCACCGGAGTGGGGCTGACCAACATTTTCTCAGCACCATAATAATGGAGCAGATCTGTTCGCAACTCTTCCCCGGTCATTGTCTTTTGCAAAAAAACATTATCGCGAAGAATCAGGTGGGTTTTATCAATAAAATATGAACCACTATCACTAATTATAATAACCGGCTCATCCTTATCCCTGCCCTCCCCTTTGCCCTTGTAAAAAGCATGAACCGTGGTTAACTCAATCTGCCGGTCAGTATCACCGGTGTGAGCCTGTTTGGCTGTTATCTCCCATTCCCTTCTCCCCTGACCCGTGGTGGTGATGGTAATTTCTTCCATGATAAAATGCTGCTCATCTTTTCCTGCCGCCATGGACAGGGAGACATTAAAATCTCCACGGGGCTCAAGAAATGTGGTCAGAGAAGGTTTCCAGAGCGGATTGGTCAACCAGACAATAAGCGGAATAAGCCAGAGCAGGTTACGGGGATTTTTCATGTTTTAAAAATTTACCCTGTATAACTCTTAAGCAAACCGGCAAGCTCACCTCTGCCGGCAAGGATAAGTTCACATAGTTCCCGCACTGCCCCGGCACCACCACTGCGGATGCAGACATAATCAACCCGCTGTTTAACTTCCATAACTCCGTTTGCCGGGGCTACCGACAACCCAACTTTACCAAGCAGGGGAAGGTCAAGCCAGTCATCGCCCATATAGGCTATTTGCAGGGGACGCAGGTTATTTTTCTTGAGGATATCTTCATAAGCCGATACTTTATCCCGGTATCCCTGATAAATATGGGTAAAGCCAAGTTCCTCTGACCTTCTTTTAACCAAGGCTGAACTGCGGGCAGTGATTATTCCGGTTTCCAGCCCACTTTTTTTGAGCAGGGAAAGCCCAAACCCATCCTGAGTATTAAACCCTTTCCCCTCACATCCATCCTCGCTGTAAAGAAGGGTGCCGTCGGTGAGAACACCGTCCACATCAAGGAGAAGCATTTTAATATTTTTTGCCCGTCCCAGCACAGATAGCCACTCTTCACTGCGAGACACCGGCTCGTTTCTCTCCATTGCCCGTTTGCGTAAACCTTCTCTCACTTCACAGTCTGAAGGGTAACTGCCGGGAATCGAAGAACATTGATCACTCATCACAATCCTCCACCGCTTTTCTTATCCTGAGCAGTTGTTTAAGCAAACCCTCCACCTGATCAAGGGGAAAAGAGTTGGGCCCATCACAGAGGGCCTGGGCAGGATCAGGATGTACTTCCATAAAAAGCCCGTCTATGCCCGCAGCCATAGCAGCTCTTGCCAGAGGCGGGATAAATTCCCGCTGCCCTCCGGAACTTCCTCCGGCTCCGCCGGGAAGTTGGACAGAGTGAGTCGCATCATAGACCACCGGGCAACCCATGGAGCGCATAACCGGCAGGGAACGCATATCAACAACAAGGTTGTTATAACCAAAACAACTTCCCCGCTCGGTAAGCATCAACTGCTGCCCGCCGCTTTCCCTGATTTTACCGACAGCATTTTTCATATCCCAGGGAGAGACGAATTGACCTTTTTTAAGGCTTATAGCCTTGCCCGATTTTGCGGCCGCGACCAGCAAATCGGTCTGACGGCAAAGAAAGGCTGGAATTTGAATAATATCCAACACTTCCTGAGCAACAACAACCTGCTCCGTATCATGGACATCTGATACCACAGGCACTCCAATTATTTCCCGTATCCGGCCAAGCTGTTTAAGACCTTCTGTTATTCCCGGCCCCCGGAAAGATTTAAGCGAAGTCCGGTTTGCCTTATCATATGAAGCCTTAAAAACATATGAGATACCAAGACGGTTACAAATGTTTTTCATCTCCCGGGCAATCTCCATGCCAAGCTCTTCTGATTCCAGGGCACAGGGACCAGCCATAAATAAAAGAGGTTGACCGGGTCCAACCTTGTACGGCTGGTTTGGAGTGGTGACAGTTATTGAGTCCATAATATATTATCGGGATTCACTGCCGGTTAAGGCAGCATTGATAAAAGACTGAAAGAGCGGGTGGGGCCGCATGGGTTTTGACTGAAACTCCGGATGAAATTGACAGCCGAGAAACCAGGGATGATCTTTTATCTCTACAATCTCAACCAGTTCCCCGTCCGGTGAAGTTCCACTTATAATCAAACCACCTTCTTCCAACTGTTTACGAAATATGTTGTTGAACTCGTAACGATGACGATGCCTCTCATTGATTTCTTTTTTCCCGTAAGCAGCACTGGCATTAGTATTCTCACCGATTACACAGGGGTAAGAACCAAGCCGCAGGGTTCCCCCCATGTTAGAGTTTTCGTCACGCACCTCAACTTTTCCAGTGCGGAAGTCTAGCCACTCTTTCATCAGATAGATAACCGGCTCCGGTGTAGCCGGGTCAAGCTCTGCGGAATGAGCATCTTTCAGACCGGCAATGTTACGGGCAAACTCAACAACTGCCAACTGCATTCCTATACAGATACCAAAAAACGGTATTTTATTTTCCCTGGCATGGGTGATGGCGGTTATTTTCCCCTCCATGGCCCGGCTACCAAAGCCACCTGGAACCAAAATGCCGTCACATCCATCAAGAAGTTCCGCAGCATTATCTCCTTCCAAATCATCAGCGGCAATATATTTCAGCTCAACTTTACAGTCATTGGCAATCCCGCCGTGAACCAGGGCCTCATGGAGACTTTTATACGCCTCCCTCAGCTCCACATATTTGCCGGTGATACCGATGGTAACTTTATGTTTCGGATGCTTGATTTTTTCAACCAGTTTTTCCCAGGGGCGGATATTGGGTGCACCTGTCCAGATACCCAGCTTTTCGAGAATCCGATCATCTACCCCTTCTGCATGCAGCTTTAAAGGTACCTCGTAAATTGATTCGACATCAATGGCAGTTATAACCGATTGCGGTTCCACATTGCAAAACAGGGCAATTTTATTTTTAATTGAGGGAGTAATAGGCTGTTCAGTACGGCACATGAGAATATCCGGCTGGATACCGGAAGCCAGTAACTCTTTAACCGAGCGCTGGGTAGGTTTGGTTTTAATTTCCCCGGCTGTTTTTATGTAGGGCAGGAGAGTAAGGTGGATAAACAGGGAATAATTCCTGCCAAGATCACTGCGTAACTGACGAATTGCCTCGATAAATGGCAAGCCTTCGATATCGCCGACTGTGCCGCCGATTTCAATAATTGCCACATCCACAGAGCCGTCAAGCTGAAGAACCGCCTCCTTGATCTCGTTGGTTATATGGGGAATCATCTGCACGGTTCCACCGAGATATTCTCCTCGCCGTTCCTTGCTGATAACCGAATAATATATCCGCCCGGAAGTATAATTGTTCTTCTGAGCCATGACCGCATTGGTAAATCGTTCGTAATGGCCCATATCAAGATCGGTTTCGGCACCATCATCGGTTACGAACACCTCACCATGTTGAAACGGGTTCATGGTGCCGGGATCTACATTGAAATATGGGTCAAGTTTCTGGAAGGTTACGGTCATACCCCGGCACTCAAGCAATGAGCCGATTGCAGCAGCAGCAAGCCCCTTGCCAAGAGAAGAGAGTACTCCGCCGGTTACAAAGATAAATTTTGTTTTTCTGCTTGGCTCTGTTGTCATATATGTTGTTCCTGCACGGTAAAGAAGAATAAAAAAATTAATTATTCAATTTTAATCGAAGATTAAGTTGTCTGAAAAAATATACATATTGGGGA
>CAZEMY010000173.1:2085-5314 GCA_964513405.1 uncultured Desulfobulbaceae bacterium | reverse complement strand
AACTGACCGCAACTCCGAGAAGATCATCCACCAATTTATTAACATCAATATTACTGCCCGGATTACGACGCAGTCTGCCGACGACGGTGTTTATCTCTTCCTCAACCGGATTTTCAAGGAGATAGTAAAACCTCTCGATCAGTTTTTGCAGCTCCAGCTCTCCGCTGACAAAAACCTTAACCTGCTGACCGGTAGTTCGATATGCCTGTTCTGATGCTGTGGTGGAAAATGGGTCTGCAACGGCAATATCAAGGACTTTTGTATCTTGATCTTCATCAAGAATCAAAAATTGAAACTGTTTAGCGATACGATATGGTACTTTTGTCAGTAAATTCTGTTCAGGAGTGAAGGAACGAAGATCCACATAGGGCAAATCACTTTGTTTGGCGAGGACTCCGGCAAGTTCATTATCGGTGATAATACCAAGACGCATGAGACATGTACCCATTCTCTCACCAGTTGCCTTCTGCTCATGGAGCGAAAAGACAATCTGTTCCTCGGTTACCAGGTTATGTTCCTTTAACAGTTTGCCCAGGGGAGGCGGTCTTCGTTCTGCCATGGTTTGCCTGAAATATTTTTTCTTATTTATTTTTCATAACAATTGCTTTTTTAAGTATATATTAATTCAATATCAAAATACAAATTTTTTGCCAACTTTTAATTTTTATTTATCCGTCGGTTATTTTTGAGATTATTGGCTCTGGTGACACCGCTCTGCGGTGTCACCTTCATGCATTCCCACGCAGAGCGTGGAAACGAGGGGGAATAAAAAAACCTCTGCCAGCCGGCGGCTGACAGAGGTGCAATAATGAGAACTGTAGAACAAAGTTTACTACATGATAATCAGTTACCGCTGGCCAAGTCCATTTCCTTTTTTTCCGTAGCCATTACCCTTATGCCCCATAGCTCGTTTACCAAAAGGTACGCCGGCTTCATTCGCCTGCTCCATAAGTTGACTGCGGAGTTCTATCAACTCACGGGTTAGCTGGGACGCTCTGTCTGCATCCGGTTTGGCAAGACGCATAACTGTTCTTTTTTCTACTCTTTTGGTCGCAATTTCCTGGCGAAGAGCAAGGGTGGAGATAAGAAATTCATCATATTTCTGCCGTGTTTCCGCATCCATATTTTTCCTGTTTCCCATGTTTGCTTTTTTACCTTTTCCGTCTCCGCCCCGATTCACAGCCATTTTTGACTGATAACGAGCTTGCATTGCAGTCATTTCCTGTTTACTGATAACGCCATCCCCGTTGCTGTCTATCCGGGAAAAAGGAGAGGCTTTTACCATATTCCTACCCTGTCGACCCGCTTCCTTAACTGCCGCCTGCCGCTGCTCACGCATTGCTGCAAATTCCTCTTTGTCAATGCCACCGCTTCCGTCTTTATCCCAAGCTGCAAAAGGAGCCGGACCACGGGTGTTAATATTAAGATTATCAGCAGCAAGAACAGAACCACTACCTGCACAAAACAATCCCAACAATGATACGGTTACAACGGTTTTCATTTTCATTTTGTTACCTCTAAGATGAATTTAATTTATGCTCCATTAACCTACATTCATCAAACAGATAGCAACTGCCATGCCATACAGAGATTAACAAAAAATAACTACTGTTTTCAAGGTGATAATAGATTGAAGAAGTCGGATTATCTCCTTGTTGAAAGCATAATCAACCCGCCTGCTCGACAAATATGTCGAGACGATACTGAGTTCGTCGAATTCAGAGAATCCAGTTAAACAGATAACCGACACCAATGATACCGGTCCCGACCACCCCGACAAAGACAGCGATAAGTTTCGGTTTAAGAACCTTGCGAAGGATTATTATTTCCGGCAGAGAGAGGGCGATTACACTCATCATAAAGGCCAGCACTGTTCCTAATGCCGCTCCCTTGCCAAGCAGAGCCTCCAGAATAGGAATCATGCCGGCAGCACTGGAATACATGGGAATCCCTGCCACAACTGCTGCCAGAACCGACCACCATGGGGCTTCTTTTCCCATGATTCCTGCCATGAACTCTTCCGGTACATATCCATGGATAAAGGCTCCGATGCCAATCCCGATAATCACAAACAACCATATCTTGCCAACGACCTCAATAACAGCCCTTTTGCCCATTTCTATCCGATCTGCCCGGTTTAGTTTCTTTTCAACTATAATCTGCTTGCTGCTGCGGACTTCCTGAACCCAGTCCTCCGTCCATTCTTCCAGACCAAATTTGCCTATGACCCAGCCCCCGACTATGGCAAGGGTAATCCCAAAAACGGCGTAAAGCAGAGCTATCTCCCACCCCAGCAGGGCATAGAGCATAATCACAGCGATTTCGCTAACCATGGGGGCAGAAATAAGAAAAGAAAAAGTTACCCCCAGTGGAACCCCGGACTGGACAAAACCAATAAAGAGGGGGACGGCAGAACATGAGCAAAACGGGGTGACAGCCCCAAGTAGAGCAGCCATCACATTACCGGCTGACTCCCGCCTGCCAGCAAGGTACCTGCGGGTTCTCTCCGGAGTAAAAAATGTGCGAAGAATACCAATGAAAAAGACAACAAGGACAAGGAGCATCATGACCTTGGGAACATCATAGATGAAAAAATTAGCAGCCTCACCTATCCGACTGCCCTCTTCAAGTCCAAAAAGAGAAAAGGCGGCAAAGGATGCAAAAGGTTTTAACTGTGAATAAATGAGAAACCAGAGAGCAAGAAGCACGCTTCCGACCGAAATGATCCTTACTAAACTTAACTCTGGTAGATTCGGTTGTTGAGTAGTATCTGGTTTCCCGCAGCATGAGCCTGCGGGCTGTATGGGTTTCATTTTTATATCTCCTTATTAAGGCAGGGGTTGGCGAAAGTTTTTGCGAGGGGTTAGAGATGGGGAGGGCTTAGAACCTCTGACTTCTATCCCTTGCCCCCTGATACCTGTAACCTGGCTACGCATTCTCATCAACTCTTCATCATCATTTAACCATGAGGGCAGGTTCTCCAACATGGCTTGGGCATAAAGAGATTCCCTGCCATCGCTCAGGCTGTAGAATATCCAGCTCCCTTCCCGCCGTCCTTTAATCAGGCCGGCATCCTCCAATAATTTCATGTGCCGTGAAACCGTGGATTGTGCCAGCCCCAGGGCTTTCTGCACCTCACAGACACAGAGTTCTCCATCTTCGAGTAACTTCAATGCCCTGACCCGATTGGGATCAGACAACGCCTTCATCAAACGAATAAAAATACGCA
>CAZEMY010000173.1:0-1985 GCA_964513405.1 uncultured Desulfobulbaceae bacterium | reverse complement strand
GCCCTGACCCGATTGGGATCAGACAACGCCTTCATCAAACGAATAAAAATACGCATCATTGCAAACCTCCATATCCTGTTATTCACATATCGCCATCTATCGATATGTGAATAACAGGATATTTGCCTCCCGTCAACCTCTTCTGCAAATAATTAAGATAATAAAAAGGGGAATTAACGGAAATAGCAACAGGCAAAAAAAAACCGGTAACAGAAAGGTTAAAAATAACCTTCTGTTACCGGTTTTCTGCACACTTCATTCACGATGAAGGTTCAACAACCACCTATCTTTCAGCCGCCACCCTTTGCTGCCGCTGGAGCTTGATTTTCAGTGTTTCCATCGGCAGGTCCCATGATCGATCCCCTGCTTATTTTAATCCGAACATCATCAGCAATCTCCAGGGTCACGATAGTATCGGTCAAGTTAGTGATTCGGCCATGGATACCGCCACCGGTAATTACCTTTTCTCCTTTTTTCAGGTTACCGAGGTAATACTGATGCTCTTTGGCTTTTTTCTGCTGGGGACGGATAAGCAGAAAATAAAAAACCGCAAAGATAAGAATAAGGGGGATAAATGAAGCAAAACCGGCACCAGCACCAGCACCTGCTCCTTCAGCATAAGCAATTCCAACCATTGTTTTTTCTCCTCTTAAAATAATAAATAGTGACTAATTTAAAAACATCCTTTAATTTCCCGTTGATTATAAAAGTCTCGGCGAAACTCCATGAATTTATCCCGGGCAACAGCTTTTCGCATGTCAGCCATTAATGAACAATAATAATGGAGGTTATGAATAGTGTTAAGCTGACATGCCAGAATTTCCTTGCACTGAAAGAGATGGCGAAGATAAGCCCGTGAATAATTACGGCATGTATAGCAGTCGCACTGTTCATCAACAGGGCGGTGGTCATCCCGCCAGCGACTGTTTTTTATAACAAGTCTGCCTTCAGAAGTAAAGAGCATTCCGTTGCGACCGTTACGGGTGGGCATTACACAGTCAAACATATCCACCCCCCTATAGACCCCTTCCACCAGATCTTCGGGAGTTCCGACCCCCATTAGGTAAACCGGGTAATCAGCAGGCAGGTGGGGAACAGTGGCCTCAAGCATTTCCTTCATCAATTCTTTTGGTTCACCAACCGAGAGACCGCCAATGGCATATCCGTCAAAGCCGATATCAATCAGTTCCTGTGCCGACTCCCGCCTGAGATCAGGAAACATCCCCCCCTGGACAATTCCAAAGAGAAGCTGACCGGTATCAGACTGGGTCTCGCGACACCGCTTTGCCCAACGGCTGGTCAGGGCTGTGGAGTTTAGCGTTTCTTCCCGGTCAGCCGGATAGGGAATGCAGGTGTCAAGCACCATCATGATATCAGAGCCGAGAGCTTCCTGGACATGGACAGCATCTTCCGGGCTTAGAAACAGCTTGGAGCCGTCAAGATGGGAACGAAACTCCGCTCCTTTTTCGGTGATCTTTGCCAAATCCCTGAGGCTGAATATCTGGAATCCTCCTGAATCGGTGAGAATCGGTTTTTGCCAGTTCATAAACTTATGCAACCCGCCAAATCCGCGGATAAGTTCATGACCGGGGCGGATAAAGAGGTGGTAGGTATTGGCAAGGATAATCTCTGCCCCGGCATCAAGCAAATTTTCCGGAGTTACGCCTTTAACCGTGGCCTGGGTGCCAACCGGCATAAAGACCGGGGTCTGAAAAGTTCCATTGCGGGTGGCAACTTTGCCGCAACGGGCAGCACATTCAGTAGAAGAAGATGATAAGGTAAATGGGGAAGAAAGCACTGTTAATTTGTCCTTGTTCAGTTGCGACCGGTAAAGGCCAGTTTAAGGCTGAGGCCAATCAGGGCAACCCCGATCAACCTGTCGAACCAGTGACCGATTTTAAGAAATTTCCTCCGCACTGCATCGTGACCAAACAGAAAAGAGAGACCAGAAAACCAGATAGCTGTAGCCACTGCCATATATAACC
>CAZEMY010000172.1:0-5321 GCA_964513405.1 uncultured Desulfobulbaceae bacterium | reverse complement strand
CCGGTTATAGAGGCCGGGAATGTGTATCCGAGCTGTTAGTATGTTCAGATGCCATTCTCCGTCTTGTTGCTGACGATGCCTCCCTCGGTGCTATTCTTGATCAGGCAGAAAAGGAAGGTTTTACCAGCCTGATTGATTCCGGGCGTATGAAAGTAATTAACGGCGTAACCAGCATTGAAGAATTACGCAGGGCACTTGGCTGATAAAGATGCAGAATTTTAAGTACACAGTCCTAGACGGCAACGGAGAGTTACAGGAGGCGGTGGAAGAATTTGCATCTGTTGCAGAACTGCTCGAATTTCTTGACTCCAAAGGGCTGACCCTGGTCAAATACCGCAAATCTCTTCTGCCGGCCGGGTTTAGCCTCTTCCAAAAAAAGATGACCCGGTTGGACCTGGCCGAATTTTTCCGCAACCTTGCCCTCCTCCTAAAAGGCGGGGTTCCGCTCAGAGATGGTTTGCAGGATATGATAGCCGGAACTGATCAGGCCCAGTTGAACCGGGTATTTGCAAGAGTGGAGAAAAGGCTGGAAGATGGCAATCTCTTTTCAGAATCCCTGGCCATGGAAGAAAAATATATTCCCTCAATTATCTTTCCCTTAGTCTCCATTGGAGAAGAAACCGGTCAGCTTGATAAGACCCTTGGGGATGCTGCCCGCAATCTGGAAAAAGTCCAGGAGATTATCTCCTCCACCCGCAATGCCCTTATTTACCCCTCATTTATTCTCCTTGCCATGTCAGGGGCATTTATTTTCTGGATGGTTTTTGTCCTCCCCCAGATGCTGGAGTTGTTTGAAACCATGGGGATTGACGAACTGCCCCTTGCCACGATAGTACTCATGGCTTCGGTGGATTATTTTAATCAGTTCTGGCCGCTTATTCCGGTGATGATTTTTTCGGTATTTTTCTCCTACCTGCTGTCGCGCAAAAACGAGAAACTTCGTTATAAATGGGACAAGGGGATGGAGTATATACCCATAATAGGGACAGTGATTAAATCTTCCCAGCAGGCGTTCTTTTTTGAGTACACTGCCCTTCTTACTTCAGTCGGTATTCATATTGTCAGAAGCCTTGAGCTGATGGAAGAATCTGTCCAGAACCGGGTTCTTAAAAAAAATATCGCCCGCATAAAAGAGGATGTTATTGAAGGTGATTCCATCTCGGAATCCCTTGCCCGGCTTGATTTTTTCGAACCCCTTGTCCTCAGGATGATAAGAGTTGGTGAACAGACCGGAAACCTACCTGAACAATTTAAAATCCTTGCAGATTTTTATATGAAACGGGTCAATAAAATGGTTGCGGTCATGTCCAAGACCCTGGAGCCTTTTATTATCGGGGTGGCTGGTCTGGTATTCATGGTAATTGCCATGGGGCTGTTGGGGCCTGTTTACAATCTTATTTCTGCAATTCAATAGGAGCGGGGCAGGAGACCGGAATGGCAAAAACAAACAAAGACGGAGAAAAAGATAGAGAATCCGGTTACCTGAGCTGTTACGGTTTGAGTTGTGTACCGTTTGGTCTCTCGCCGGATTTGAAGTTTTTTTTCCCCTCAGCCGTTCATCTCTCAGCCCGGGAAGTACTGAAATATGCCATCCGGAACGGGGACGGATTTATGGTTTTAACCGGTCAGGCCGGAACCGGAAAGACTTTGCTGATCAGGGCCTTACTTAAAGAACTTGGCAATGATAAAAAATCGGTTGTCCTTACCAACCCGGTTCTTGCCCCGGCCGGGCTTCTCCACCAGATTATCCTTGATCTGGGATTCAAGGTGGATGCAAACACAGGTGAGGCCAACCTGCTGGCAATATTTCAGAAGATTCTTCTTAAGGTTGGTGAAAAAAATAAAGAGATTCTAATCATTGTTGATGAAGCCCAAAACATGCCCTTGGAGACTCTGGAATACCTGCGGATGTTATCAAATATCGAAACCAGCGAGAAAAAATTATTGCAGATTCTTTTAACCGGTCAGCCGGAACTGGAAAAAATTATCAATGCCACCTGTCTTGCCCAGTTACGACAACGGATATCGGTACATGAATATTTGCGTCCCTTATCGGTGGCGGAAACCATGCAGTATGTCAATTACAGATTGACAAAATCCGGCCGTGGCGATGTGGCTTTCAGCCGTTCTGCCCGGCGGATTCTCCATAAAATTACAGCCGGGGTACCACGGCTTATCAACAGGCTCATGGATAGAACCCTGCTTATGGCGTGCGGTAATTATGAAGGAGAAATAACCGGCAAACATCTCAAAAAAGCCGCTGCCACCCTGCCTGGACATACAAAAACAGGTTTTTTAAACTTTATACCATCAGCACGGTTTTTTATGTCTGCTTCTGCTTTTCTGGTTTTGTTTTTTGGGCTGATTGCCTATCTCTACAGGGGACATGATATATGGCAAAAGCTCACTGGCTTATAAAACAACTGGAAAATGGCAGTCTGTTTGCCACAAAGGCCAGCCGCCGGGGAAAACTCTTCCACTGTACCCCAGTTGAAGAGCTGGATACCCCTGACAATCTCTCCGGCAGGGTCGATATGGCTCTGGAATCGGACAAGACCATTGTTCTGGTCGATGACTTTGCCTTAACCAAAGGTAATATTCTTGATTTACAGATTCATAAAAAGATCGATCAACTGGCTCTGTTCGGGGTTGGTGAAAGGATTATCACTGCCCACCGGTTTCTTGGCAAACAGCGGCATCTCCAGCGGCTAAGTGTGATTGCCACTCCTGAGGAGCTGACAGTTGCCGGAATGCAAAAAATTATTGCTGGCAAAAAAAGAAAGCTTCGCAGCTGTGTTGCCACCGTGGCAGCCATTGCCGCTCTTTTGCAAAAGATTGGCTCTGAGTCGTTTATTGTTCTCTGTATAAACGAAGACAGGGCTTTTACTGCCGGAGTACAGAACGGGGCAGTCCTTTTTCTCCAGTCTGTCCCTCTGGAGGCACCGGCTTTTGTGGAGTCCGGGGTTGCAGCCCATGCCATAGGCTTTGCCCGGCAGTCTATGGCAAGAGATTTTGAGTTTGATAACTGCCGGCTGGTTTGTCTCGGGACGGGACGGGATAATTTTGATTTTGCCAGTCTAAATGAGGATGACTGGATTCCAGACTGGAGTCATTGCCTTAAGGCGGATAGCAATGATATCATGCTCTATCCGGAACTGTTTGGTCTGCTATTCATAACGCCTGATTGCTATTCGTTTCTTCCCCCTGCCTACAGGGTTGCCAGCTATTTGCAAAACACAGCATCCCTGCTTGCTATGGGGGCGGCAGCAGGTTCGCTTATCCTCGGCGGTCTTGCATACTTCCAGTATCAGGAGAACCAGCCGTTGTTATTACAACTGGCAAAAGAAAGAAGCGAGCTGTCTCGTGCAGCCGGAGATATTCGCCGCCTGATTCCCGATCAGGAGACATTCAGAAAGATTGAAACTTTTAACAATATAAGGGGTAAAGCAGACAGCGAACCTTCAGCCGCCATATTACTGGCTGAAATTGCCCGGGTATTACCTGCCAATGTCCATATTGTTGAGTTAGGAATAATCAGGGATACGGCAAGGGGTGCAGAGGAGAGCGGGGACATGGATATGATGGGACATGGCATGGATATGGGCGGTCATCATGCAGTATCCGGGCAGGGAGAACAAGAACAACATCCGGGAGAGCAACTCCTGAACCGACAGCTTGTTGTCAACCTGATGTGTACCAGCCAGGGCGAATTCAGCGATGTCAGGGCAAGGTTCAACCGGACTGTGGCGGGCTTGTCTTCAGTTTTTCTTCTGGAAGATGTTGACTGGAAATATGATGAAATAACTGAAACCGGGTATTTTTCCGGTAAGTTATCCAAACCCGAGAGGCAATAATGGAAACATTGACTCCTAAATATTCCGGGCGGGTGATTCTTGTCCAGGCGATTATCGTTATTATTTTCTCTCTCACCCTTTACTTTTTCCTCCACTTCATGGAAGAGGAAAAGAAGATTGAGGATGGATTGGCAACCATGGCATCCCAGCGACAGCAGTTGGAGCAGGTACAGGGAAACATTATCCGCTACCGGGAGATGATTAAAACAGATCCGATTTTGCAGGTCTTTGCCGATGAACCGCTATGGGAAGAGGTTGACTTTCACTGGCAGGACATTCCTCTTGCTGAACTGCTGTCAAGGCTTGAAAGCCTTGACCGGCACGAGAGGATTTTTGTCCTCAAATCCTTTGCAACGGAAAATAGAAGGGTGGAGGGAACAAGCACGGAAGAAGAGCGGTTTTATCATTTACGGGGATATTTTTTATGTCCATTAATGTAGAATTTATACAAAAAAAACTCTACTTTGCCACGGTTCACCTGCTGCTTGCGGCGGGAATCTCTCTGGCTGTCTATCTGGCATTATCCGGTTATTTCGGCAAAGAAGACAGGCCGGGAGTTGCGTTGCCTTTTTTTACAGGTATAGATTCCGCCGAGGAAACATTATCTAAATTGCAAACAGATATAATCAGTCAAAACTGGCAACCGGAAAGGAATATTTTCAGTTCTGCTGCGGTTGCTCCTGAACAGAGTGAAACCGAAACAAAAACGGATCTTCTTGAAACCGGGAAGTATAAAATCTCCCTTGGTCTGATCATTGTCAAGGGGAAGAAACGGTTTTGTCTCACTAACGGGGTTCTCCTTGGGGAAGGAGAGGGCGGCAGTCATTTTATGGTTACCCGTATTGAGCCGGACGGGGTCTGGTACAGGATAGGCGATAAAGATATCCATCTTCAGGTCGGCGAGATTTATCATTATCAGAGGACAGAAGCCAGAGGACAGAGGTCAGAATCCTCTCGTTCCCATGCTCCCCGCGCGGGAACGAACGCATTGTAAATAAATAAGGGAACAAAAAAATGCTAAAAACAAACTGTAACAATAATTCCCATAAAAGAATAAATAAAAAACACATAATTACAACAAACTGGTTCCTCTGCTCACTTGTGGTTTTGATAATTTTATTGTTTTCTTCCGGATGTGCAAAAAAAATTGAACAGGAGGAGGGAAACCCGGTCTCGATTTTGGAGCAGGAAAAAACCAACTGGTCGGAGCAATTTGAAAACCACCATAATATTGGCGAAGAACCCCGGTTCCAGGAAAAACCAAAACAGCCGAAACCAAGATTCAAGACCCTCAACCCCCTCGATACAGAGCGGTTAAGCCTCAGTATGGTTGAGCAGAATTATACCCAGGTTCTCCAGATACTGGCACACACTGCCGCATTGAACCTGATTATTTCTCCGCAGACCACAGCAGTGCTGGGAGACTTTAACCTGCTCACCATAGAGTTTCAGGAGATGACTGTTCGT
>CAZEMY010000171.1:0-5345 GCA_964513405.1 uncultured Desulfobulbaceae bacterium | reverse complement strand
CATAAATTAACAAGAGGGTATTATTATGATGAAAAAATTTATTTCAGGACTACTAATGCTGGCTGTATTTGCAATTGGTACAGGGGTAGCTTTTGCTTCCGGCGAGGTTAATGTCTATTCACATCGGCATTATGACACAGACAAAAAACTGTTCAAAATGTTTACTGAAAAAACCGGGATTAAAGTCAATGTGGTGCAAGCTAAAGCAGGGCAGCTCATTGAAAGACTGGAAAGAGAAGGCAAACACACTCCTGCGGACATCCTGATGACCGTTGATGCCGGCAGATTGTATCAGGCACATCAGAAAGGGTTGTTACAGCCAATTCGCTCTAATTTCCTGAAAGAGGTTATTCCTGCCAAACTGCAAGAAGAAAATGGTCACTGGTTTGGTCTTACCAAGAGAGCTAGGGTTATTGTTTACTCTAAAGATAGAGTTAATCCCGAGTTACAGTTATCAACCTATGCCAACCTGACCCATCCGGACTGGAAAGGCAAGGTGGTCAGTCGTACAGGAAGCAACATCTACAGTTTATCAATTATGGCCTCATTTATAGCAGGCGACGGTCATGATATTGCCAAAGAGTGGGCAAGTGGCCTGGTTAAAAATTTCGCAAGGAATCCTGCCGGCAATGACACCGCTCAGATAAGGGCTGTTGCCGCCGGTGAAGCTGATCTTGCTCTGGTTAACACCTACTATGTCGGCAGGTTGCTGAATTCCACCAAGCCTGAAGATGTTGCCGTTGGTAAAAGAGTTGGAGTCTTCTTTCCTAATCAGGGTGTAGGAGAACGGGGAACCCATGTAAACATTTCTGGTGCCGGCGTTACCAAGCATGCCAAAAACAAAGCAAATGCAGTAAAATTTATTGAGTTCCTGGCCAGCGAACCCGCCCAGAAAGAATTTGGTGCCGCAAACAACGAATACCCAACCAATAAAAATGTTGCTCCATCACCAACATTAAAATCATGGGGGACATTCAAGGAAGATCCCATTGAATTGTACCTTCTTGGCAAGTACAACCCTGATGCGGCCAAGATAAACAATCAGGTTGGCTGGAAGTAAGAAAAATATTTTTTTTCAACAGGCAAAAAACATGACAAACAGATGGGTTGCCATAAGTACGGTTATAGCTTTTATTCTTATGGCACCCATCGTGATTATAAATCTTCACGCCTTCGGACTGGATCCGGAAACCATAGATCATTTAAAGGAAACCGTCCTTAAAGATTACATCGTAAACACTCTGCTTCTGGTCATTTTGGTCTGTTTTTTTACTGCTGTAATCGGTGTTGTCAGTGCCTACCTGGTCACTTTTTATGAGTTCAGATTTGCCAGGCTCTTCTCTTTCGCCTTAGTTCTTCCCTTTGCAATACCCTCTTATATCCTAGGCTTTATCTATTTTGACATATTCAGTTTTTTCAGCAAGTTGCATATGTTTTTGATGAGTTTAGGTATAGAAAGCTATTTTGATATACTTCACTTTAACACGGTTGTGGCCGTCTTAACTCTTGCTTTTTATCCTTATGTTTTTTTGATAGTAAGGTCTTCAATGATGAAAAACTCAGCGGCCTTACTTAATCCTGCCTTATCGTTGGGGTCTTCAAGGATCAGAGTTTTTTTCAGGATTATCCTGCCTCTGGTGCGTCCGGCCATCGTGGCTTCGCTGGCATTGGTCATGATGGAGATAATCAGTGAGTTCGGAACGGTGCATTTTTATGGTATTCATACTTTAACAACTGCTATCTTTTCGGTCTGGTACGAACTTGGCGATATTGACAGTGCCGCTTATCTATCTGCAATAGCGACAGGAATTGTCCTGACAATTTTAATTGTTGATAAAATATCAAGCGGGAAAGCCAAGTACCGGATAGATGGCACATCAGCACCTGTGGAAAAAATCCGTCTAAACAGAATTCAATCTTTTTTTGCCATTGGTTTTCTGGCAATTCCTTTTGTTTTTGGTTTTTTTATCCCCATCATCTGGGTAATTTACTACTCGCTTACTTACGCATCAGTCGCTATTTCCGATGAATTTGCCAGAACCATATTCAACAGCTTCTCCACCGCAGGCCTGAGTGCTGTAATTATTCTGCTCCTTGCAACCATGCTGGCATATACTCAAAGGGTTTACGATAATAACTACATGAGGTATCTGCTTAAATTCTCCACCCTGGGGTACTCCATTGCTGCCGCCATTACCGCAGTCGGAATTATGGTAACTCTCGGTACCATTGACCATTTTTTAATTGATCACTTTGGTCTTGAGAAGCTGTTATTAAGTGGAACTGTACTGGCCCTTTGTTATGGTTATATCGTCAGATTCCTAGCTGTTGGAATAGGTGCGGTGAACAGTAATTTCGAAAAAGTTGGAATCAACACGAACAGAGCTTCAAGAAGCATGGGTGTCGGGTTATTCAAGACATTACTTAAGGTCGATCTACCCCTTATACGGGGGGGGCTGGTGGTTGGTTTTATTTTGGTTTTTGTTGATATTGTCAAAGAGCTACCCCTGACTTTGATATTACGGCCATTTAACTACAACACCCTGTCCAGCAAGATCTACGAGTTGGCATCAATTGAGCTGATCCAAGAATCTTCACTCTATATCCTAAGCATCATTGTGATATGCTCCATTCCGATGCTTTTCTCCTTAAAAACATACAAATAATGAATGTATCTTTAACAAATATTTCAAAGACATTCCAGAAGACAAAGGTGCTTAATGGTTTGAATCTGGAGATTAAAAGCGGAGAAATAGTCGCCATACTCGGCAGCAGCGGCAGCGGAAAAAGCACGCTCTTAAATATAATAGCTGGATTTGAGCGAAGTAACAGTGGCGAGGTAATAGTTAATGATAAAGTTTTGTCCAGCAAGGAAAAAAATATTTTTATCCCGCCTGAACAACGAAATATTGGTTATCTTTTCCAGAACTTTGCTCTTTTCCCCCATATGAGCGTTCATAGCAACATCGCCTTTGGAATAAAAAAAAATAAAGGCAATAAGAGAAAAATAGTTCAGGAATTACTGGGGCTGGTCGGCCTGTCCGGTCATGAAAAAAGGTATCCGCATGAACTCTCCGGTGGCCAGCAACAACGAGTTGCCCTGGCAAGGGCACTGGCACCAAGCCCGGGGATACTGCTTCTTGATGAACCATTTAGTGGCCTTGACGCAGACCTACGGATAAGCACCCGTGATGAAGTTGGCAAGATTCTCCATAAAGCAAATGCCACGGCTATTTTAGTTACCCATGACTTGGAGGAAGCTTTTGCCATTGCCGATTATGTGGCAGTGATGCATAAAGGTATTATAGAGCAAATAGACATACCCTATAACATATATAACTTGCCAGCCAGCAGGTTTGTAGCAAACTTTGTTGGTCAGGCAGACTTCATCGACGGAACCATCGTCGCTGGTGGTATCGAAACGGAACTGGGTTTATTTCCAAACGACACATCTTTGCCTGCCGAAACAAATGGTCAACTGATGATGAGAGCTGAAAACCTGTTCATATCTCCTGAACCTGACGGCGAGGCAGTGATTGTCAGAAGATCTTTTAAGGGATCAGAAAATCTGTACTGCCTGAAGCTGCCCTCAGGCCAATTAATCCACTGTGTTGCACCGCCTGCTTTAATAATTGAACCAGACACCAGGGTCAAGGTGGATACAACCCTCCCCCATATCATGTTTTTTATTTAAGCATATATCCGCCTGCCCCCTTGTAATATTCTTTAAAGTCAATTAGGAAGGGCAAGCTATTTAATGTACATTCCTCAGCATCCCTGCTTATTTACAAGACCTGATATTGTACCCATGGAACAGATATTACCCTTTCTCTTTTTTCTGGTCATCGGCCTGATCCTGAAGCTGTCAACTGTTTTTCCGGAAAACACAGACCGTTGTCTTAATCTGTATGTTATATATGTTGCCCTCCCGGCCCTGATTCTTCTCCAGATTCCCAACCTGCAATTTTCCCACGACGCACTTATCCCCATACTTATGCCCTGGGCGGTGCTGCCGGTTTCCGGTCTAATGGTCATTTTGCTTTCCAGGGTCATGCACTGGTCAAGGGAAACTACCGGGGCCCTGCTTCTTGTTGTCCCCCTCGGTAACACCTCTTTTCTCGGCATCCCCATGACAGAACAATTCTTTGGCAGTGCCGGAGTGCGTTATGCGGTTCTCTACGATCAATTCGGCTCATTCCTGGCCCTTTCCACCTATGGTTCAATCATCCTTGCCATTTACGGCAATAGGGAAAAAAGAAACATCATCCTTCAGGTTATCTTTAAAATTATCTCGTTCCCACCATTTATAGCTTTAATAGCAGCACTTTTTCTGCCTATGGACAAATTCCTCCAGATTAGCCAGCCATCACTGACCATGGCTGCTGAATCGCTCATGCCGGTTGTACTGGTGGCAATAGGTTTTCAGACCAGGCTTTTCCTTCCCTTTCGAGACTTGACACCTTTTGCATCCGGTCTCCTCATCCGCCTGATCATCACCCCCTGCCTGTTTATTGTTGCCTGCAGGATGCTTGGCTTAACCGGCACGCCAGTGCAGGTGGCACTTTTTGAAACCGCCATGCCTCCTATGGTAACCGCCGCTGCAATGGCTTCCATAGCCGGTCTTAAACCTGCCCTCACCTCAGCCATGGTGGGCATTGGCTTGTTTATCTCTCTGTTCACCCTGCCACTTATTTACCAATGGATACAATAGAGATAATCACATTTTATATGAGATCCCAATATTGACCACATGTGCTCCTGAACCTGTGAAACCACCATTTAACACAGAGTTGACAACTTGGCGATCATCCTTGTCCACATATAAATAGCTGGCACCAAAATCCATCTGTTTTGTAAGTTTATAACGAAAACCCAGCGAATAAATAAGTGCATCTGAACCAGGCAGATCAAAACCCATTGTAGTATCAGGTACAGGAGTTTCATCATAGGCAAAACCAGCCATCAAAATCAATAAATTCTTCAAATCCCAGGTAAGGCCAAGCCGATAAGAATCCGAGTCCTGCCAATTCTTGGCTTTTGGAAGGTCAAAAACATTAATCAGAACAGGGCTGTTCAAAGGAACCGGATAGTTAAAATCAAGCCTTTCATACTCTGACCAGAAGTTCCGCTCATAGACAAGCTCAACAGTCAACTGATCAAAGAACTCATACGAAGCCGCCAGGGCAAGAATCGCCGGCAAAGGCACAGAAACCGCACCAGCTCCTTCATAGCCTGCCGGCCCGGCAGATGTCCACAGGATGGCATCTCCTTCAAAATCCAGATCAACCTTGGAGCGATAAGTGACAGCAAGGTTAACCTTCTCCACCGGCCTGATACTTAAACCC
>CAZEMY010000170.1:0-5351 GCA_964513405.1 uncultured Desulfobulbaceae bacterium | reverse complement strand
TGGCTGGTTCGGTTTATCTCGTCAATTATGGTGGCAAGGGTGGTGGATTTACCGGAACCGGTGGCACCGGTGACCAAAACCAGACCGTCCCTGAATTTGGGCAGGCCGGCAAGACTCTGGGGCAGCCCCAGGTCGGCAAAGGAGGGCATACCTTCGGCAAGCAGCCTGATGGCGGATGTGAGAATGCCCCGCTGATAATAGATTACCACCCGAAACCGGCCGGCCCCCGGAATATAGAGACCAAGGTCAACCGAAAAGTTTTGAGCAAGGAGTTCCTTATGCCTCTCAGTCATTACTTCACTGAGCAACCCTTCTACTTCCTGGGCGGAAAACGGATCACAGTTATAAAAGGTGATTTGCCCCTTGAGCCGGAAGGATGGCGGCATATTGCCGGAGAGATGGAGGTCGGAGGCACCAAGTTTACTGACCAGGGTCAGTATTTCCTTCATTGATGATGGTTTTTTCTTTTTCAGCTCTTCCATTGTATTGTTGTTTTGCTTACCAATGTTATCCATGATTCCGACCGGAACCGGGGCTTGAAGCCCGCCAGCCATCTTCCGGGACTGAAGTCCCGGTTCCGCCGCCAACACCCGACTTACTGCAAATCGCCATTACTCCATTATTCAAACGAATCTTCTTCCATTTCGATTGGCAGCGGCAACTCCACATACGGCTCTTCAGCCGCCTGATTATCAAAAGTCGGGTGATCAAGAATATTTTCCTGTCCCCTGGTAAAGCGGGGATGGGAACTGCGGCGGTTGAGAAAATCATGGCTGGTCTGCCAGACCATGCTGGGATGGCTGATGATATGGGGGGTGAGGACGATCACGGTTTCGGTTTTAATCTTACGCTCTTTTATCTCTCTAAAGAAAAAACCAAGAGCCGGTATATCGCCAAGGATGGGCACTTTTATTTCTTCCTCACTGAGATGCTCCCTGATAATCCCGCCAATGGCAAGGGACTGACCGGAACCGGCAGTGATAACCGAGGTTATTTCACTACGTTCCACCCCGTCCAATGAAAAGGGAACAACCTCTCCGGTTCTTTCGTTGATCACATTGATATGAGTCATAGACGAGAGAACTGTAGATATCTCTGCCTCCATATCCATGGTTATCGTCCCGTCTTCATTGATAAAAGAGGATATGGTTATATCGGTGCCAACATTTTCCCTGCTTATTTCGACATCAAAAATGGTTGTGGTCGGGTTACCGTCCTGATCGTAGAGTACTTCGCTGGTTACATCACTGCGCAGCGGTACCTCCTGGCCCACAAAAAATTCCACCTGGGCATTATTGGCACTCATCAGAAAAGGAGTGGCAAGGGTCTCCACCCGGTTTTCACTGGCAAACAGTTCCAGTTGAGCCTGGATATTCTCATTACCAAAGACCATTCCCAGGGTTTGACTGGCAAGACCTGCACTTGAGGCAAGGGTGGAAGTGGTCAATGGCGTAAACGGGATGGATCTGCCGGTATCGCCGACACCGAGGTTATCCGGTAGATCGACCTGGTAGGAACCGGGAAAATCAACCTGGAAAAAACTCTCAAACCTGTCGCCGAGGGTGAGCTGGAGGATATTTATCTCTAAGAGAACCTGACTGGTGGGGGTATCCATCAGCTCTATTATCCGCCCGATTTCGGTGAGGATATTCTCATCAAGGGAGCGGGCAAGAATGGTATTGTTTCGTTTAAAGACCGTAATCACCGCCGGCACTTCTTTGTCTATCCGGTCGGCAAGTGCCAGGGCATCAGCCCGGTCGGTCTGCAACAGACCAAGGGCCATAAGTTTTTCTTTGTCATCCCTGCCTAAAACCTCTTCCTCTTCCACGGTAATTCCGGTTCCTCCTTCCTTGTCCTCCTGAACATGACCGTAGACCTCCTCACTGCCGATATCCATAAACTTTACCTGGGCCCCCATGGCAGCCTGAATCACCTTTGCCATGTCGTTGGCGTTGGTGTAACGGAGCCAGAATGCCCGGCTCTTCTCGTTACGGCGGATCACCATCTCATTAAAAAACTCTTCCGTGGTCATCAGGGTGACAATTCTTTCATCTTCCCGGTACCAGAGTCCGTTCAGCCGGCAGATTGCCTCTATGGCCTGCCGTAGAGGCAGATTCTGGAGAAAGATTGTTATCTCTGTTTCGGCAGCCTCTCTGGTTACGGCAATATTGTATCCTGCCATCTCGGTTAGCAGGGCTGCCACCTGGGCAAGGGGTACCTCGTTTAAGGTAAGCTGGCTGATATTCTGGCCCAGATCAGCCGGTATTCCGGCACCCGTCACAAGCTGGCGATGGGCATCTTCCACCCCTTCCACTTCGGTACCGGATATAATAGTGACAATGGGTTCTTCCCTGATCGTCTCCTCTTCCACCGCCTGGGGGAACTCAAACGAATCTGCCGCCGGTCTCGGAAAGGCACGACCATCCTCCAGCCAGCGTTCGTGTTGTTTTTGGCTACATGCTGTCATTAATAACACAGCTGTAAGGAGTATAATTTTAATAAGGAGTTGCATGGATAATATCCCGTAAATGGTTTTCGGCTGTCAGTCATTATCTTTCTGCATTCTCACGCAGGAAGAGGGAACGAGAACGCAAACGATCGCTGACAATCTATAAAAGTACATCATAGGTTTTGTCATTTTCATCAACAAGTTTCACCGAGCGGCTGCCGAATCTGGTGATGGTGAACCGGTATTCCAGCCGGTCAAACATTATTACTATTTCATCGCCCGGCCTCTTGACTAACAACTGCCTGCCACTGGGATTATCTGCCTGTTCGTCTATGACAAAAAAACCTTTAACAAGATTACCCGCCTTGATAATTCCCCTGAGCTGGCAGGAGGCTGCCGCCTTGTCAAAATCCGGTTTTACAAATCCGCTTTCCGCCTGAATAAACGGGTCACGGTCTCCAGGCTCCTCTTCTTCCCCAATTGTATCTGTTGCCAACACCGGTTCGCTTGTGGCAGGAGTCGGTTCGCCGTTTTCAGCAAGCACAGGCAGGGAAAAGACCAGGAGGAGAAAGGTTATAAAAATAAATACTGGTAAATGGTCAGATAAAGTTTTCATATTCCCTGCAATTTAAAATTGTTGGTTGTTTGCCAGGAGCCTGTCTACCCTGGTGACCCCTTTCTGCGGTGTCACCTTTTCCCCCCGTTCCCACGCAGGAGAAATGGGAACGAGAAATTCCTCGTTTTTGTACTGCCCCCCATGTTTTTATATCATCAGGGTCATCCTGATAGTCAGGAGATTGCCATCAGAACCTCTTTCTAATTTCAGCCCTTCCACCCGCACCGGCTGAGGCATTTTTTTCAGGCTTGCAATAAAATTTTTAAGGTCGTGGTAACTACCGCTCATTTCAGCGGTGAATACTGCCCAGTTGAACATGACCCCCTGTCTTTTCCCGCCGGGAACTATTCTGACAATGACAATCCTGTTTCGTCTCGAAAGAGAGGTTATTTCAGAGAGGATATTTGTGATTTCGTGTGCCTCACCAGTCCTGCCCCCCGCCTCCCGGAGCCGCCCGGCCGCCTCTTCATGTTCTCCCTGCAGCCTCTTCACGGATTCTCTGACCGGAGCCACCGGCGGCGGGTCTTCAAATGCGTTATATTGTTCTATAATCTGATTCAGTTTAACGACGGTTCTCTGCAAAGATTCGGCTTCCGGTTCATATACATTTTTCATATAAAAATAGGAACCGCATACTATAACAACAGCGATAAGACCGAATTTTTCCAGAGAAGTAAGTTTTTTCATTGTTGCTTTTCAGTTGCCCTGTATATAAAATAGCAGGTTATCCCTCGTTCCCACGCAAACTGGTGCAATACAAAAGCCCTCGTTCCCACGCTCCAGCGTGGGAACGCATACCTAACTGCTGCCATCAGTATCCACTTCAATCCTGAAATGGGTCTGATCACCTTCCCTGCCCTCAAGGATTTGGATAACTGCGGCTCTGCACCACTTGTATTTCTGTAACTCCACAGCAAAATATCCAATATCCTCAGATGTGTTGGCAGTACCGATAAGGGTGTACTTCTCACCATTTTGCTCTATTGACTGGAGGGTTATTCTCTCCGGTAACCTGGTAAAAGAGGCAAGGACCCGGTTAAGATGAATCAGGTTTTCATCCGAGCCGCCCTCGACAAATTTTATCTTCCTCTCGATCAGGCTGATCTGGGAGCGAAGGTCAGCGAATTCCTTTTTAGCCCTGTCAAAATTATCCCTCTTGCTCTGTTTGGCTTTTAGTTCCGCACTCAGCTCCTCAATCTGTGCCCTGTGAGCGTCCCCCTGTACCCTCATAACAGCGTAATGACCAAGGAGAAAGAGAAGGAGAACCACCGTAATGGCAAGGGGAGCAACGAAGCTGTTCTGTTTCAGGCGGGGAACCAGAGGGATAAGGTCGCTGATGCCGATACTATGCTGCTTTTTCCCCATTAACTCCCTAATCGCAGCCCCGACCACCGTGGCATAGATCGCATTCATTCTGTCATGGCCGGTGTCGGTGATCTTTGCCTGCCGCTTAATGAGGATGGGTACTGCCCCGAACTCAGCTTTTTTGTCTAAGTATGCTGATATTTCGGGGTCAACCGCACCGCTGCCGGTGAGAATCATCGGTAACGGTGCCGGAACCTGGGAGAGAAGAAAATCCAGGTTTTCCTGGATATCCTCCATCTCTTCGCCCGCCAGCAAATCTTTAAACACCTCCGTACCCATGGGGAAAGTGTTAAGCTGTTTTGGGACAACCCCCTTTAAAATGGTAAAGTTTGCATAGTCATGACCGATATCAAGTACCGCCTGCTGAGCCTCTCTTTCGGTCGTGCCTTTATCGCATAGACCTGCCATATAAAAACAGACATCGGGCGGATAGAGGCGGATAAGTTTTAAACCTGCCCTTTTAAATATCTGTTTTAAGGCCCGGTAAACATTCTCTTCAATGGCAGAAACATTGACATCAATTTCCTCATCTTCATCCTCGACAACTATGGTTATCTCATCGCTGCCTGCTACGGATTTTTCCACTCCGACCAGGGCATTTGCACCGCTGATACCGGTGAAAGGTTCTATCTCCCAACGCAGCGACTCGGCAAGCTGGTAGTCGTTTAGTTTTTTTACCCTTGTCCGGTTTACGGAAATATGAACAGCCCTTGCCAGGGGGGAACTCAGCACCACCGGCCCGGCAGGATATTTAAGCCGCTCCATAATCTCCTTGATATTTTCCGGATCGGGGAGATCATCGCCGCTGTTACTGCGGTTAACCGAAAAAAAGTCCTGGACGGCAAAAGACTTGCCCTTGCAGGTAACAACAGCCCCGAGAAGCTGCTTGTCACTTACCTCGATTGCCAGTATCTTTTTTGC
>CAZEMY010000169.1:0-5415 GCA_964513405.1 uncultured Desulfobulbaceae bacterium | reverse complement strand
GTGTTGTTGTGGTTGCCAATCATAACTCGGAGAAACAGGTGGTTATCTCAGGTGATCTGGCCGGGCTTGACGAGGCATCGGCACTATGTGCGGATGTGGGTGGCAAGGTAATCCCCCTTAAAGTCAGCGGTGCCAACCATTCCCCCCTGGTTGCCGGAGCAGTGGCAGATTTTGATGTTTTCATGAAGGGAATTGATTTTCAGCCGCCAGCTATACCGATACTCTTTAATGTCACCGCAGACCGGGAAGACAATCCGGAAGGTATCAGAGAGATAATGGCAAGACAGATAGCCTCACGGGTACGGTGGTTGGGTATCATTGAACGGATGCACTCTGAAGGGGTGGAAGTTTTTGTTGAACTGGGTCCCAAAACTGTGCTTACCGGCCTGCTCAAGAAGATACTCGGACGAAAATCGCAGGTAATCTGTATGCAGGCCGATACCCCGGAGGCTATAGCTATGGTTGCGGAGACGATAAGCGGATAAGAATCACTGCCACTGTGAAGATATAATCTCTTTTTCTTTTGTTATGGACATGGGCGGGGCTGCCATAAGTTCGGAAGTGATTTGATCAATAAGATTACCTGCACCAGCCGGGACAAAACCTCTTTCCCCAGGTGGTGGAGAAAGGGCAGGGGGGGGTGGGACAACAACTGCTCTAGTAATCCATTGCCCTGACTCTGCCCGACAGGCAACCCCTATTGCCGGTGGTTCGTTTCTCATATCAGGATGTTTACCGACAATTTCATACTGTCGGCAGTAGTATCCGTTTTGGGCGGCAAACGATGTTACCGGCGTTATAAGTATATCTTGAGAGTCAATGGAAAATGAGGTTCCGCTGACTGAATTCTCCAGTCCGTGGCTCAGTTCAGCACTGACCATGAGCGGAGAAAAAGAGGTTTGGTTTTCTGTGGTACCCAGGCCAGCGGCAAACCAGCCGCTGCCTATTCCTACGCACAAGGTTAGAGAAAATGCCAGGGCATGGGCAGGCTGCCAGGATGGCATCTGAAACAAAGAGCGGATAATTTTCATTAAAAAGAAACCGCCTTTGTCTGTTTTTTTTTCTTTTTCGGCTGAGCTGTCGCTGTTTTTCCATATCCCGGCAACAAGATGTTCCGGTACATCCTCGTGGGAGGACAGATCGTAGGTATCTTCTAATAGTTGTTTACTTTTTCTGAATATGTTTGTCCTTTCCCGAAGAGTTGAGTTGTTCCGAATAAGTTTTTCTATTTTCCCAGCTTCCTGTTTGTTCAGTTCTCCGTCAACAAAGGACATGAGTTTTTCATCGGTTAGTTCATGCATAACTCTCACCTCTATCTTTTCTCACTTATTATCTTTATGAATCAGGTCGTAAAGCCTGGTCCTGGCCCGTGCCAGGCGGCTCATGACTGTTCCCACCGGCACGGAGAGTATTTCTGCTGTTTCCTTGTACGACCTGCCGTCAACACAGACAAGAGCAAGGAGTGTCCTCTCCTTTTCCGACATGGTCTGCATGGCCTGCATGGTCTGTTTGAGAAAAATTCTATTTTCATTTTCGTTGCTGCTGTTTCCACCTTCCAGGGAATTATAAGCTTCATCAAATGAGCTTTCCGACCTGGAAGAATGGGATGACCTTGACATATCAATACGAATCCTGTGGATAATTTTGAACATCCAACTGTCCATTTTTGTGTCACTTTTAAAGAGATCTTTCTTGGTTAAAGCCCGCTCACAGGCAGCCTGGACAAGGTCATCAGCATCATATCTGTTCGAGGTCAAAGTGTAGGCAAATCTCCTCAGGCGGGGAAGAAGTTCAACTAATTTCTGCCTGAATATATCACTGCCGTTTCCTCCTGTCTGAACAGCGAGGAATATACACTTGATTATGAAGGTCATTAACTTCCTGTTTATGGTTATTTATCAGCTACTTGTTATTTCTGCCAACGAACCAGCCCCCATCCGTAGGTGGAGTCCTTTCCGGGAGTGCCGAGATCCAGGGCCTGTTTTCTAAATATTTGCCGTAAATGCTGGTGTCCCTGCCTTACTTCCGGATATTGAAGTTTTCTGGCAGCCATGGCTGTGAAATATGCGGCGGCAAATGATGTTCCGCTGCGAAACTTTCCTTTTCGGTATGGTCCAGGTGTCCATATTCCCACTCCGGGAGCGGCAAAGTTTATGTATATGCCCCGATTGGCTTTCTGGTATGGTCGCAGGAATCTGTCAACAGCAGTGACCGCAAGCACTCCCCTTGTGGCGGCGGGGTAGGCCCGCTGACCATCCGGCCCATCGTTTCCAGCCGCCGCAACTATAACTGTATTTTTGTCTAATGCCTGTTTTATGATATGGTTGAGGGTTTTGTTCCGTGGTCCACTCAGGCTCATATTGACCACGGAAATGTCATTGCCCTTTAACCAGGCAAGAGCTTCACCAATGGCTTCAGCCGTTGCCATAACTTCTCCGTTCCGGTTAATATGAAAAACGGAGGCTGCATATAACTCGGCTGCCGGGAGTAGACCCGGAAATTCACTGTCCGGTTTGCCGACTAACAGGGACGCAACCGCGGTTCCGTGTTCCCTGTCTGCCGGTCTGTTTTTTTTGACAAATGAGCGGGTGGTAATTTGTTTTCCCGGCAGGAAAGATGCCCTGGTGTTAACCGGGGTGTCAATCATGCCTATTCTGATACCTTCTCCCAAGTTTATACTTGTTGTCCAGTTTATCTTGTCCCATGGATAGCATTTAATGTCATGACATTCCTGTTTTTCACCGGCAAGTTTGAAATAATGATTTGCTGAAAAAATAGCTTTACTGCTACTTTTTTCCAGTTTTTTAAGAGTTTCCTCTACGCTCTGTCCCGGCCTGATTCTAAAACGAGTCATGGTCGTGTTCAGCTCCGGGAGAGTGATTAGCCTCTCCGGTCGCAACCCGTGGTTCAGCAGAGCCTCCTTTAAACCTGCCTGGTCAAGGTTAAGGGCAAGAATGATGTCCGGTTCGCGGAAATCATCTCTTCCTGAATCCTTGCTTTGGACAACGGCAGGGGATGGAGCTATCATTTTTTGGAAATTTGTCCATATTTTTCCAATAGAAACATTTTCTGTTGTTTCTTCTTCGTCATAATCATCGTCGTATTCTCTATCATCATCCGTATCGTCATCCCGATTATCTTCATCTCCGCCGTCATCATCTCCACCGTCGTCTCCGCCGTCATCTCCGCCGTCATCTCCATCATCATCCGCAAATGCATATGGAGTAGCTATATAAAACATATGCTCATGGCTCATGGTAGTAAAAAAACCTGGATGAAGCTGTGGAAGAGGTGAAAAAGTAAGAACAAAAAGGAACAGGAGACATAGGAAAACACGCTTTTTCAGCACCAGAATAAGGACTGGATATAGAGCATGGATATTGTCTCTATAACCTTCTTCATCTGGTTTACGGTGTATATATATATTACCTGCTTTGTTCGTTGTTTCCATCGTTTAAACCTGTTTTTTCCTGTTTGCCTGTTCCATGCATAGTCAAGGGTAATCAGAGACTTGCTGAACGCTTTACATTGATATAAGTGAGTTATTTTATACCATGGATTTGCTAAACTGTAGTAAATATTCGGGTTGGTGAGAAATCAGTGCAAAACGACGACCTCTTAAATATTCGACTATTGCCCCAGGTTTGTTCGATTCGCCTCTCACGCTATATTAGTCATATGCGGGTGAGGCGAATCGGACGAAAATGGGGTGATAGTCGAATATTTACAAACTGTAATGATTTTTGCTAAGCTTTCAGCAAGGTTATAAAATTGCAGCTAATGGCTTACTGTAACCGCTAATCACAGGTAGTGAGAACAACTTTTATGTTACCGCTGAAAGATAAGGTGTGCGATAACCGTTTTTAACATGGATTCAGGAAACCATTTTCTTACATGGTTGATTACTGTTGCTTCACTTAATGTTTTCTTTCCCAGAACCGGAAGGTTAATGATCTGTTCCACCTCTTTGCTGGCAAGTGGGGCAGCACTAAGGACACCGGAAACTGCAAGAACCGGAATATTTGATTTTTTCTGCAGCCACTCAACACCTGCTGTTGCTCCCATGGCTTCTCCGGCGGCAAAGATCAGCCCGTCCACTCTTTCTCTGAGAAGATCGGAAGTGAGCAGCTGGGCGGTTTCCTGTTGATATAATCCATCTGCTATTTCAAGAATCATGACATCAATTCCTGCATTGGTCAGTTGGTCGGTGAGAAGGGTAACGATTTCTTCAACCTGCTCAAATGGCAGGCGGTAAGTGGATGGATGCCCGGCATCAATAAAATCAAGAACTTCTGTTGCCCCTGAGTCGGCAAAAAGCCAGGGGTCTCCACCTGCCCCGGTTCCGGTGAGCTTGGCTGCACCTACCTTTAGGCCACAGGCTGAGAGTCCTTTTATTAAACAGGCGGCGGTGGTTGTTTTGCCAGCGTTCATACTCGTACCGGCAACTGCTATTGTCAATGGCCTTTTTTTGTTTGTTGCCTGTTTTTTAAGAGTAAACTGGCTCAGATTCATGGCTTGGTCATTCTGGTCAGCAAGAAGACCAAGAGGCTCTATTATGGTTGGCGGCTTTATATTGGTGCTTTTACTGTGCAGCCGGGAGGCAATTCCGCCGGCAGCGACAAGGTGACACGGAGTCAAACTGGTCGGAACCGTGCCTTCATATTGATCAGGGGCATAACGGTTTCCGTAGGTTACAATAATCTCATCACCGGGAAAGATATGGGCACGGCGACCGCTGGTAAGCTGTAGTCTGGTCTGCCTCCCTGTTTCAATGACCCTTGCCAGTACCAGGTCACCTGATTTTGGGGTTGCTTCCAACTGTAAAGAACCACAGGGAAAAAAATCAACCCGTCGGGTTGTGTAAGAGATTTTTGAGTTGTTGATACAATTTTGAATGTTTGACTCTTCTGTAATGGTTTTGTTCATTTTCATTGTCTGTTTTCCTTTATATTTTTTTTATAGTTCCCGCAAAAAAACAACCTTTATCTATGACAACGGATGGGGTGGAATCTTATTCCATTTTTTTTGATAAATAGGGAAATAAATAACTGTGGAGTGGGGACTTTTGTGGGTAAATTGCCTACATTATTTGTTATTGGCGGTTAGTCTTAACCTGTCAGATTTAACAGCCAACCGCTAATTGAACGAGTTATGAATGGGTTCCAAGGAGAAAATCAAAGACAATCCCGCCCATGCCGCCGTTGTTCATACAGTTAAGGAAAGAGTGGTGACTATTTGCTAAAATCTGGAATTTATATTGTGTCCGATGACCATGGCTGTGACAACTTTTCTGCATGGCTTTTATCCATGCCTCACCCCGTTCAATTCTATTTCGTCCCTGCTGGCGGTCAATTCGTTTGCCTTTTCTGAGCTGGCGATCCCGGATATTGTCTTTTTCGCCAACCAGAACAGATG
>CAZEMY010000168.1:0-5427 GCA_964513405.1 uncultured Desulfobulbaceae bacterium | reverse complement strand
ATGTAAAATAGACTACCTGCTTGGCTATGATTTAGCAACAGCTACCCACTTGAAATAGCGAGGAGCCTTTTTTTATATATACCATTTCTTAAAACCCCCATAGCAGACTCCTTTTTACCCAACCGGTAACACCTTTGTCGTGGCGTATCTGCACCCATCCTTTTTCCTGTTTAATTGTCCTGAAAACTACACCATAATAGGCCTTTGCGACTATTCTATGGTTTGTGCCGGGACCGCTGCGTACATTTATCCTTTTCTTCCTGTTTTTATGCACCTTGACAACCATGTGTGCTTTTCTATTTACAATAGTTTTGCTCACCCAGCCAATACTGCCTTCAAAGTCCTGAACCCTGTACCAGTTGCCTCTTGTTTTGAGCACTCTAAGTGGAAACCCGGTGCTTAGTTTCCATAACACTCTATAATTTGTCCCCGGCCCTGAACGCATATTGACATTATCCCTTTCAATAGAAACCATTCTGGCAATAGACGCCACGGGGAGAAGGAGAACAAATAACAATATAGCGATAAGGAAAACTGTTTTTTTATTTTTCATCTCTTTTTAGTTGTATTTTTATTTTTTTGTTACAGTTGCTTCTCTGACTCCAAGTCCAGCCATGCTAATAAAAACAGCGGACGAACCTAAACCCATAAAAACCTTACAATACAGACAGTTACATGTTTCTCTGGAAAAAGAGAGGGGATGTGTTTCCCGCTCAGGTATTAACTATACACTTTTAGTTAACACGCTAACCAATCTCTCCAGGTCATCAGCAGAATAATACTCTATTTCGAGTTTTCCCCGACTGCCACTCTGGATTATGCTGACCTTACTGTTCAGAGAGTTGCTCACCTGGTTGGCCAGTGACTTGCAATATGACCCCGGCACCCCTTCTTCAACCGGGTCTGCTTTATATCTCTCCGCCCGTTTCTTTTTTTTACCCTTGCCCGCTTTACAGATTCGCTCCGTTTCCCGTACGGATAATTTCTCTTTTATAATTCTATCACGGATATCCATCATGATATCGGGATTATCCTGGAGCCGGAGCAATGCCCTGGCATGCCCCTCACTGATGTTATTTTCCACAACATCAGCCTGCAACTTATCCGGCAGTTTAAGAAGACGCAAAATATTAGTAACAGAAGATCGTTTCTTACTTACCTTCTTTGCAACTTCCTCCTGGGTAAGATCAAATTCTTCTATTAACCTTTCGTATGCCAAGGCCTCCTCGATGGCATTAAGGTCATGGCGTTGAATATTTTCAATGAGAGCCAGCTCTAACTGTCCAATATCCGAATCTTCCTCCATGACAACAACCGGAACTTCATAAAGATCAGCTTTTTTTGCAGCTCTGAGTCGTCGTTCTCCGGCAATCAGTTTATACCTGTTACCTTTGGCTCTTGCAACGAGTAGTGGCTGAATAACCCCTTTTTCTTTAATAGAATTACTTAACTCTGCCAACTTGTCCGGATCAAAATAGCTCCTTGGCTGGGATGGATTTGGCTCTATCTTGTCGATATCACAAATGAAAAATCCACCACCGCCATCCTCCTCGTCATCAATGTCATCCATGAGAAGAGCTCCTACCCCTCTCCCTAACCCTTTCTTCTCAGCCATGCCCTTCTTCCCCCTTCCTTATCCTGCCAATAAACTCATCAGCAAACGCCATATAGGCTTTAGCACCGGCACATTTTTTATCGTACTCAATAATTGTTTTCCCGTGACTGGGGCTTTCACTCAAACGGACATTTCGCGGAATAACAGTTTTGTAAATTTGTTTTGCAAAGTGCTTGTTTATTTCACTCGCCACTTGATGGGTCAAACGGTTACGGCGATCATACATGGTGAGCAATAATCCCTCAATATACAGCCCCCTGTTAATCTTTTTCTTCACCTTGCGGACAGTGCTGACCAGCATCGAAAGCCCTTCCATGGCAAAGTATTCACACTGCAAAGGGATCAGCACAGAATCAGAAGCTGTTAAACCGTTAATCGTCAAGAGGCCAAGGGATGGAGGGCAGTCAATGATTATGAAATTAAATTTATCTTTGACAGAACGAAGAACCCTTTTGAGTTGTTTTTCTCTATCCTTCATGGAGACAAGCTCAATTTCAGCCCCAACCAGGTCTATTGATGCCGGTATTATTGAAAGGTTTTTTAAGCTTGTTTCACACACACAGGCATCTGTCTCTGAATTGCCCACATAGCACTGGTAAAGAGTCTTGCCCTCCTCGGTCTGAAACATGCCAACCCCTGAAGAAGCATTCCCCTGAGGATCTGAATCAACAAGAAGAACTTTTTCACCCTTGCTGGCCAGGGACGCAGCGAGATTAAGAGCTGTAGTAGTTTTCCCAACCCCGCCCTTCTGGTTAGCCAGAACGACGACATGGGCATTGATATTTCCCATTAATAGCACCTTGCTTATTTTAATAAATGAATCAACTGTACTACAACCTTCCCCATATTTGAACCTTTTTCAGCAAAATTAAACATGTTTATTGCGATATCCGTGATATTGAGGTCTAATCATGCTGACCTTTAAAGTATAACACAGGCGTTGCTGTAAGCAAAACAGGTACACCTTTAAATAGAAATCGTGTTCCCATGTAGATTAAAATAAGGCTCTATAATCTCGTCTCGTTTGACAGCTATATCACCCTTAACGGGAGCCTTTAGGCGATATTACTTGCCTGAGGATAAAGTTACCTTCTTAACCATTAAATGATAGTCCCCCTGTAATGTTTCACGTGAAACATTACAGGGGGACAGTTTTTAAAAGGAGCGATTATGCGTAGTGATGTACTTGTGATTGGCAGCGGCATAGCAGGATTGTCTTTTGCTTTAAAGGTGTCTTCGTTTGCCACTGTAACCCTGATAACTAAAAAAGAAAGTGCTGACACTGCAACGAACCTGGCCCAAGGGGGGATTGCTGCGGTACTGTCCGAAAACGATTCTCACCTTTTACATATGGATGATACGCTTCGCTCCGGCAGTGGCCTGTGTCATGACGATGTCGTTGAAATGGTCATCGGAGACGGGAGCGACAGAGTTAGAGAACTTTTCGACATGGGCGTAAAGTTCACGCCGGCCATGGATGGCGACGGATTTGACTTAGGCATGGAAGGGGGCCATTCACAGCGAAGGGTTGCCCATGCCCTTGATTTTACCGGACAAAAAATAGAAGAGGTGTTGCTTGAAAAGGTATTCTCTGACCCAAACATAGAGGTTTTGGAAAACCATATGGCCATTGATTTGTTGATTTCCTCACGAATTCCCGGCGGGGATGGACCAGCTCATGGTAAACGGGATGTATGCTTCGGTGCATACACCCTTAATACCGTTAGCGGGAAGGTAGAAACCCGCCTGAGTAAGTTGACAGTCCTCTGCACTGGGGGGTGTGGCAAGGTATACCTATATACAACCAACCCGGATATCGCCACAGGAGACGGGGTAGCAATGGCCTACAGGGCTGGAGCAAAGGTGGCGAATATGGAATTTGTCCAGTTTCATCCCACCTGCTTTTATAATTATAAGGTTAAAAACTTTCTTATATCAGAGGCAGTGAGAGGGGAGGGGGGGGTGCTTGTAAACAGCACGGGCGAACCTTTTATGGGGAAATATGATAAACGGGGAGACCTCGCCACCAGAGATGTGGTAGCCCGTGGTATAGATGCTGAAATGAAGACCAGCGGTGCAGATTGTGTTTTCCTTGACATCAGCCATAGGGATGCCGGGTTTATCATGAAGAGATTTCCTAATATCTATGAAACCTGCCGAAAAAGCGGTATAGACATAACCAGTGAGCCAATACCGGTGGTGCCGGCAGCCCATTATATGTGTGGCGGAGTTCTAGTTGATAAATGGGGGGAAAGCTCAGTATCAAGAATGTTTGCCCTTGGCGAAACCTCATGTACTGGTCTGCATGGGGCAAACAGGTTGGCCAGTAACTCCCTGCTTGAGGCTGTGGTTTTTGCAGATCGGGCAGCCCTGTGGCTTAAAAAGGCCTGGCCCGGCCTAAGAGACAGGCCATTTCTGGAAACTACACCATGGCGGGATGGTGTGGAAGGGGCAATCGAAGAGAATGTACTGATTTCCCATAACTGGGACCAAATTCGCAGGTTGATGTGGAACTATGTTGGGATTGTCAGGAGAAGCAAACGGCTATTGCTGGCACAGCGAAGAATAGCCCCAATTCTGGAAGAAATTAAAGAACACTTTGATGATTACCTGTTGACCACTGATCTGATTGAATTACGAAACATTGCTGTTATATCTGAACTTATTGTTCAAAGTGCAAGCCTTCGCAAGGAGTCCCGAGGGCTTCATTTTGTTGCTGATTACCCGAATAGGGATGAGCTTAATTTCCGTAAAGATACGATTGTCCAAAAGAATAACAAGAATGGCAGGCAGGGTAGGGGGGACTAAAATGGGGTTATAGACGAACACTAACGCTTGACCCACATAACGGCTTGATATTATAGCAAATAGAGAGGGGGGGGCTATAACGAACATAGGGGGATATTCTCCGCCACTCCCCGCATATTGAAGAAATAAGGTTGAATAAGCTGGTGATTGGCGGAGAAGAAATCGTAGTTTTCAATGATTTCTCACCGACCCGAATATTTACTGTTTTTTATTAATGAATGGTGCGGAGGAGATCGGAGTCGAACCGACACGGAGTTGCCCACAGGCACACCTCATCTGTGCATAGCCGGGTTATGTAGAGTGCGTGACGCAGCAACACGGAAAACAGGAAAAAGGACAAGCAAGGCGTATAAGTTATTTTTACTTGCTGTGCCTTAAGTATCAGCATTCCGTTTCCAACCGTGTGTACTTTACCATGTGGGCATGAAGGACGCGTATGATTTCAATGCCTTCCGGTTGCTCTCTATAGTAAATGATATAGCTGTGAAATTTATTTATAGGGAAAAAACGAAAATCTTTAAGTTTGAATCGTTTTGAATGGTATGGGGTGCCAATGCACGGAAAACCGGCAAGGAACTCAAAGGTCTTTCCAGCTGCCTCGTAAACACGGTAGGCCGCCTCTTCATTATCCCGTGCGACATAGAGCCATATGTTGATCAAATCCTCCTCAGCTACTGAAATTATCAGGATTTCTGGCATTTGCGAACTTTTTTACCGGAGTAAAGATTGGGCTTTCTTTTTCAAAGTTGCCATATCAATTGGCTTTGCCGGTCCACTGTTTATACCTTCCATTAACAGCTTCTCAGTTTCCTCGTGGTCGTGCCTGATAAGATTATGTAAATAGTCGCTGGCACTTTGGTATTCACCATGCGTACACGGGTTTCAATAAAAGCCCGCATTTCATCGGGCAATGTAGCCATGTTGTTGCCTCCTTGTAAGCTATCTTTGCCTCAGCAATTCCCGAAGGGGTCTCAAACTACCTAATATCGTAGTTTCTTAAAATT
>CAZEMY010000167.1:0-5584 GCA_964513405.1 uncultured Desulfobulbaceae bacterium | reverse complement strand
TCCTTTGTTAAATTGAATTGAGACAACACGACTATACTAATTTAACAATACCAAAAAATGGATGAATTACTGAGGAGTGTACATTTGACTTAACTTTCCCAAGAGAGTACCTGACTTTAAGAATATAGGGACATCCATTATAAACAAAGCAGAGATTAAAACCGGAATTTGCAAATAGTCCACCTGTATTTTTTCGTTACGCTCCAAAACACAGGTGGACTAAAAAAAATTATCCCAACTGCAAAACGGCGAGATTCAACAAGCCAATGACGAAGCCAAGCAATGCCCCGAACAGGTTGATATACTTAAACTGTTCTTCCATTATAGAGAGCAGTAATCTTTCTAACTTTAAAAGATCAAGTGAGTCCACCTTGTCTTCAACAAGTTTACTGACTTGCAGAGATTTGACAAGTCCAGGAACTTCCTTAAGCAACATTCTATTGAAGATAAGAGCAAGGTAATCCGTGATGGAACGGCGAACCTTAACCGGCAGCAAACTGGTCAGAGTTCCCACCTTGTGATGAGTCAGCGTATCAACCATGTTATCAATCATCCGCCCGACCACCCGACCGGTTGCCGGAGAACGAAACGAGGCAAGCAATTCCTTTTCAAAATTATCCCGCATTCGTGTTCCCTGCTTATCAGGAAAAAGCTCACCGCCAATTTCGGCAAGGGTTTTCCTGCCATGATCAACCATGTCCTCACAACTTTGGCCAAGAAGCTGTGAGAATGCCGTGGCGGCTGCCGGAGAACGAAGGCCTGCGAGCAGTTGCCGGGCAAGCTCATCACAAACAGAGTCCAACTGCTCTTCAGAGACCCGCTCAAGTAACTCGCCAATTGGTTTGTGGAGGAACTTATCCGCATGCCTGACCAAAACATCTGCGACCTTTCCCTGAACCTCTGGACTCTGAAGCCAGGCGGCTATGTCCTCTTCATGATCTTCAAGATAACTGCGGATTCTCTCTTCAAGCCCCTTTGGATCAATAAAACTTTTTGCCACTGACGCCATGGGTCCCAGAGAAGTCATAAAATTATCCACCCCTGCAAGGATACCGGCTACAACTCTATCCCGTACATCCGGTTCAGCAACCAGCTCTGCCAGCCTTTTCATAAGCCCTGGAGTCTGTTTCTTCAAACCGGCAAACAACGGCTCGATTAGTTCATCCGGCAATATATCATGGAGTGTTTTTTTCCGGGCAACAGCTTCATCCAATCGTTGCCTCAGATACAAAGTCAACCAATCTTCAAGAGCGGGAGACTCTACGAGTTTTTTTAGAAAACCGTCAAAAAAACAATAAAAATTCTTCCGATCTGAAATCGTAAAAATAGATTCAAGCTCTTTTTTGCCATATTGCCCTAACTGCTCATCAACAACACTGGCAAACAGCTTTGCAAACGAATCACTCTGTAGATAACCGTTTGCCCCATTTTTTATTTGTTTTTTAAAAGCCCGCAAACCAACCTTTGCGTACCCCTGGAACCTCTCCGGTACAAAAGACAACAACGAACCAAAATCCTTCTCCAGAATACTCTCAATCCTGCTGTCCAAAAGAGCGTGAAGATGCTCCTGAAAAGGCTCATGGGAAAGAGCTGCACCAACATCCCGGCCAGTAAGTAAATGTTCACCAACCATGGCACCGATATTTACAGCCAGATCCTTTCGTTTACTCGGAATAACTCCAGGGGTCATGGGAACCCTGAAACCAAATACATGCCAGGGGCGCAAGGGTCTAAACAACATGCGAATGGCAATTCTGTTTGTTAAATAGCCTATAAACGCACCAATAAGTGGCGGTGCAATAAAAAGTAAAACTGAACTGTCCATAATGAAAACTTATTTCTCTGTTAAGGGATGCCTAGATCATTTAATCCCTATCCCTAATTTTTGTAGTTGAGTGGAAAAATATATTTATGATGTCTGGAGTAATTCTATAAGCATGGAAGGATGGGAAAGCAAATATTTTGCTCCACTTTTCTGCAATTCCTCTTCCCCCCTGAAACCCCACGAAGCCCCGACCGGGGTCATCCCTGCCCTGCCGGCGGTGAACATATCTACACTGCTGTCACCGAGAAAAAGAACCTGTCCAGGAGCGACAGCAAGTTTTTCAGCCACCTCAATGGCTCCGGCCGGGTCAGGTTTTATGGCTATGGTGTCCCGCTGGCCAAAGACCGGGAAAAATGAAAAATCGGCCAACATCTTTTCCACACAAATTTCAGTAAAGGCATGGGGTTTATTAGATAATATTGCCATGGGCATGCCCATATCTACAAGCCTGGCCAACATCTCAGCAATACCTTCATATGGTTTTGTTTTCACTGCCCAGTTTTCCACATAATCTTCACGAAACGACTCTGCGACCAGGGCAATGGTCAGCTCGTCCCGCCGGAGTTCAGGAACAGCCCTTTCGATCATGGTCATCATCCCATCGCCAACAAAATACCTATACGCATTCACCGGGTGCGGATCTAACTGATGAGCAAGCAAAGCCCTGTTACAAGAGGCTGCAATCCCCTCAAGAGTATCAAGAAGAGTTCCATCAAGGTCAAACAACACGGCTTTATGTGACATTATTTTTCCATTTAAAATAATAGATTATAACTTCTATTTACGAGCTACAGGGAAGACTGATATTACCATGTATACCATGGGGTGCTACTTAAATTAACACTGCCATTGGTTTTTTTCATGGTGCAGTTTATCAGCACCGGTAACGGTATCACTTATTACTGACACAGCCCAATAATGGCCCTAATATTATCCGGGCAAAAAACAATAGTTATAATGAGAATAAATGGACATATCTAAAAGAGGTTTGTATTATGCGTGACAAATGTTTGTACTGATTTATCACCAACCTGAATATTTACTATACAAGTTAGCTTGGAACGCCAATCAATATCCACCACTAACCAACTTATTTAAATTGACTCCCAGGAACCGGCAGTGGCGGATAAAGTTCATTTATCATACCTGATTACCAACAAACAGTTATAAAAATGAAGAAAAAAAAGAGTCCAACAGCAGACCTCAAAAAACGAAGCAGCGGCATCCTTGTTCATTTGAGTTCCCTGCCATGTCCGCATGGAATCGGCGATATGGGAGAATCCTCATTCAGATTCATTGATTTTCTGGCTGAATCAGGACAAAAATACTGGCAAATCCTTCCTGTCGGGCCAACAAACCCTATTTTCGGCAACTCACCGTACATGAGTCCTTCAGCGTTTGCGGGCAGCCCGCTCTTAATCAGCCCGGAAACCCTGCTTAGGGAAGGATTATTACGAAAACAAGATGTTGATCCCCCCGTTTTCCCCGAATATCAAGTCAACTACGGGCTTGTTACAAGGTGGAAAAACAATATCCTCAAACTTGCCTGGCACATGTTCAAGAGCAGTAATGACGAAACTGCCCTTAATAATTTTTGCATACAACAACCTTGGGTAAAAGATCATGCCCTGTTCCAGGCTCTAAGAAACAAATATGCACAGAAACCATGGTACCAGTGGCAAAGAGATATTCGCTTCCGCATGCCGGTAACCATGGCAGCAGCTTGTCAGGAACTGAGCGATGAAATTAATTTCGAGATTTTTCAGCAATATCTGTTTTTCAGGCAATGGCAGCAACTTCTTGATTACGCCAATAAGAGATCGATAAGCCTCATAGGTGACCTGCCTATATATGTTGCCCTTGATTCTGTTGATGTATGGGCTAACCGGGAAATTTTTGACCTTGACCAGAGCAGTGGCAAGGCAAATAATATAGCTGGTGTACCGCCTGATTACTTTAGCAAAACCGGGCAGAGATGGGGCAACCCTATTTACCGATGGGGCAGCAGAAAAAAATCTGTCCAAAGCAAACTGTATAACTGGTGGCAGCAACGGCTGGAAAACAGTTTTTCCATGGTGGATATTCTTAGAATCGATCATTTCCGTGGCTTTGAGTCCTACTGGGCAATACCGGCAAAAGAAAAAACCGCAGTTAAGGGAACCTGGAAAAAAGGGCCGGGGATAAATTTCTTTAAGGAAATGGAAAAACGACTTGGCAAGCTCAATATAATCGCCGAGGATCTGGGAGAAATTACTCCTGAAGTTGAAAAACTGCGCAGTGATCTGGGCTACCCAGGCATGAAAATTCTCCTCTTTTCTTTTGACGGCAACCCAAATAACAACTACCTGCCCTATAATATGAAAAAGAATTGTGTCGTCTACACAGGAACCCACGACAACGATACGGCTGTGGGCTGGCACCTCAGCCCGGAAGTCAATCCGGAATCACGCCACCAGGCAAAACAGACAGCCAACCGGAAGAATAACGATGCCTCTGATTTTCACCAGGACATGATATACCTGGCCCATTCATCCGTCGCAAACATCTCCATTCTCCCGATGCAGGATGTTCTTGGCTTCGGCAATGATTGCCGAATGAATACCCCCGGCACCACATCCGGAAACTGGCAATGGCGTTTTTCAGACCGTTTTATCACCGATGAGCTTACCGCTTCGCTGAAGAAAACTACAACTCTGTTTGGTCGACTAAACAAAAAGAATCCTGAGACACCAAAATGACAATCCAAGCAGAAATAATCTTGACAACAAGAGAAAAACACTTTAGACAGGCGGTTTACATGTCAACTATGGCCCCATCGTCTAGCGGTCTAGGACGTCGGCCTCTCACGCCGAAAACAGGGGTTCGATTCCCCTTGGGGTCACCAAACAAAAGCCAACAAAACCAAGCTGTTTATTGTTGTTGGCTTGCCTTTTTTATTTGATCATAAAACTTGTCATTTTTACGGTTTTATGGGCAAATAATGGGCATTTTACGGTGGCTGATGGTAAAAAAATGGTGAATCATCCTTTAACCATCCAGCTTGTTTTTTGTGCTGTCTTGCATAAAGTCAAACAGGTCTTCATGGATTGTCCCAAGCTTAGAAATGTGCATTAAATAACTTAGACATATAACTAAGAATTTGCATATCGCTATATGCCCTGCCCATGGATTCTATTAGGATAACATTTTCCCCATACATCAAAGTTAAATAAGTGTGGCAAAATAATTCCTTCTTTTCCTTTCAGTAGCAATAACCGATGGTATAGTTTTTGCCCTCAACCCACCACTCCCATCCTGTTCGTTTTAGTTTTTGTAAGTAATAATCTTCGTCGATGCTCCCAGTCAATTTTTTCGATTCCGGTTGCCATTACCTCATGTAATGGACCATATAGAGTGCTATCCCCTCCAACTCTTCGTTATTTTGAAAAAATAACATGACCAATACTGCATCTTGTCTTCAAACCATATTCGGAGTCTACGCTCGAAGTCTATGCTATCTACCTGATTTGAGAAAGGTATATAGCGTAGAATTCCAGCGAGAAACGAGACTCCGGAATATCTATTCTCGGACAGGCTCATAGAGGAGTGGCTATGATCAGGGTTCTAAAGAGGAGAGAAAAACATTTATTTTTGACATGTAGTATTCATGTTTGCTACTATAACAAATAACAGTAACTATTCAGGAGAGGCAACAAATTACCCTTAGGAGTCGTTACGAAATAAACTATACAATTTAAGCTAAATTGTATAGGTGCGTAG
>CAZEMY010000166.1:0-5673 GCA_964513405.1 uncultured Desulfobulbaceae bacterium | reverse complement strand
ACCGGGAAAAGCAGATGTGCCAGTCCCGGACCTTTGTCAAAATGTTTGTACTTCCAACCAACCCCGTCGGCTCGTTTAATATCCGGTTTGGGGCAGTCATAGTTCCTGATCCCCTTGATACCGCAGTCACCGGGACCTTTGGGGATAATCAAGCCTCCTTTCATCTCTATATTGCCCATGAGAATATTAAGGGTATGGAGGGCACGGCTGGCGTAAAAGGAATCACTGTAGCGGGCAAGATTCCAGCCCGGATGAAAGATAACCTTTGGCCGGTCTTCCAAAATTTCCCCGATAAATGCCCGAATATCCTTCTCTTTAATCCCGCATTCCTTGGCAGCCCAGGCCGCAGAGTACTGTTCAACAAAAAAGCAGAGCTGGTCAAAACCGGTTACGAACTGTTCAATAAATTCCTGGTCGTATGCCTCTTCCTTGATGATTTCATGGATCATGGCAAGAGCCAGGGCGTAATCGGTTCCCGGTCTGACCTGAAAAAATCGGGTCGCCTTGAGAGCGGTCATGGTCTGGCGGACATCCACACAGGTAAGCCTGCCGCCTTTCTCCAGCATATCCATGGTCTGAAGGTTTTCCGCGATTTTTAAACCGCTGAACATATCCCTGCCAAAGAGGACAAGGTGTTTTGCATTTTTTATGTCGTAGGCAAATCCGGTTCGCCCGACTCCGTTGATGGAGAGGCTGGCATGGTGAGTGTTTCGTCCGCAGGTGCTGTCGTGGTTTGTATAGTTTGGTGAACCAAACGCATGGCAGAAAGTCTTGTACATCCCCTGCCATGGACCGCCTCGGGAAGCGACCACCACCGATTCAGCTCCGTATTCGGATTTAATTTTCTTTAATTTTTCAGCGATATAATCGTATGCGGTTGGCCAGCTCACCTTTTTCCAGCGACCGGCCCCGCGCCCCTGTTCACGGATGAGCGGTTGCTGGGGGCGTTCATGGTCTTTTACGAGGGCGGTTGCTGCCGAGCCTTTGGCACATAATGCTCCGCCAAGAATGTGCTGGTTCCCTTCAATCCAGGTGATCTCATTGTTTTCGACCTCAACCCGAATGGGACAGCGAACCGTACACATTCCGCACAGGGTGTAAGTTGATTTTTTCATTTCAGGTATCTCCATTGCAAAAGTTATTTCTATCTTTTTTATCTGTGGCTGCGTTTTTTCGTCGTCGATAATAGCGGATGGTAAATCCGATTATCAGGCTGATAATGTAGGTGACAAGAAATATAAGGGTAACTGACAACCCTTTTACATCGTAGTCGTTGTCTGAAATATTTATTACAAAAGGGTGTCCAGTCTGGATTAACAAAACCTCTTTAGAGTAAATATTATTCAGCCAGGCCATGATCAAAAAAAGAGGGAGCAGGTAAATCAGGACATAACGGGCATAATGTTCGGCCAGGAAAGTGTTGTACATACTGTTTAGATCATCATCACTGGACTTGTACATGGCACGGCGTTGATGCTGGTTTTCAACCAGCTTGAAATCCTCCTGGGGCATTCGTTTTTCAGTAAAGATCTTTTGGAATTTTTTTGTTTTTTCTTCCGTTTTTAAAACTTTTCTTAACCAGAAGGCAAAGACAACGGTCAACACCGCTATTAAACAGATTTGCATCCATATGGGTGTGTTAATAAATATAAGAGGCTTGAGAAGGATAAAATAAAGTGTTTGTGCCACTATATTAAATACCGGCATAAGCAAATCAAAGTATATCCAGTCAAGCAGACGATTGAATGTTTCCACGGGCAGTTGGCAGGTCTTAATTGTTTTTAAGTGTTATCTGTTTTTCTATAAAATGGTCAACCGGAATTGGGAAAACAATCCCGGTTGACCAGCTTAATGCAATAACAACAAGTGTTTGGTTTAACGCATAAACCAGAGAAGTCCGGTATAGTTAAGACAGGTTAGAATCAGAGCCGCTGCCAACATCCTTTTCAGAAATATTTCCGGCAGTCTTTTCTGGATTTTAGGACCAACCACACCGCCACACATGGCTCCGGCGGCAATAAGGGCTGCCATAATCCAGTCAGGACTATAACCCATAAGCACATATTTGGATATGCCGCCGATTGAAGTGGCAAAGGTTCCAGCCAGAGCTATGGGGACGGCAAGATACATGGGATAGCCGACCAGGGTGGTCATGAAGGGCATAAACATAAACCCGCCCCCGACACCAAAGGCAGAGGCAATTACTCCCATGGCAATACCACCAAGCAGCATTAGCATGGGCCTGGCAACAAAGGTTTCACCCCAGAAACGCATGTCAAATTTAAGCGGATGGAATTTATCAAGCTCGATGGTTCCCATTTTCATGGCCTCACCAGAGTCTTTCGCCTCTTTGACCGCCGCATTGAATTTCTGAACAATGGCTTTCATTGCTTTTTTCTTTTCAATGGAGCTGGGCAGGGATTCCATAAAGAGCTTAACCCCAATCACAAAACAGATTATACCGAGATAAAATTTAAAAGCGGCAAGGTTCAAGTATTTGGCGGAAAGTTCCGGGCCGATGAAAAAAGCACCGGTAACAATACCGATGGCAAAGGGAATGGCAACCGGATAGGCAAACCTTTTTTCAGCAAAATAGTTTTTCAGACCGGTGATCGGAGAACACATGGTCAGAAAGAGGTTGGTCGGCTTGATGGTATTACTGGCATTGATACCAACCGGTCCCTTTGTGCCGATGACCGTGATCTGAAAAGCCGCTGTAAAAAGACCACCGGCAGCCCCCATGATAACAAAGAGCATACCGATTATGAATGCTCCGCCAAAGACGATGAGAGGATTCATATATACATTGGCGGTTTCAAAGAAAAAAGTTGATTTCTCGATGGTGAAGGATTCAGTTTTTTCGCCATTTACATGAATTGCCATCTCTTTGCCTGGGGCAAGATGCCTGTAAGGTGTCATGGTGACGGAAAATTTACCGGTCTCCTTGTCAAGACTCAGGCTGATTCCATCATTCCAGGCTTCTGCCTGCTGGTCATGATCTGCAAGAATCATCCTCGCATTACCGCCGCCAATCGGCTTTTCCTTGGAGATGGTATTTATCCCGAATTTAGTCTCATGGGTGAAGGTCAGAAATTTCCACTGGGCTTCACTGTCCACCGGGCCAAACATTGTTTTGACATTTTCGTCAATATCAGCCCATGGTTTAATTTTATTGACTGTTACCTTGTATTTAAAAGGTTTAAAGGCAAATGGGCCGCTGGTCTGGCCTTTGTAAACATCTGTTATTGTCGCCAATTTATCCGGCACATTGGTTATAACATAGAATGACGGGGGGATTTCCGTGTCACCGAAGGCATTCTTGCCGTTTCTTCCCTCCATCAGTCTTGTTCTTTCCTTTGGTCCAGGGGCATCGGCTGGCTTAAACATTTCTGCTGAACTTATGACAACAAACAGATCCTGACCTGCTTCGATTGTACCTTCAATGGTCACCGGGCTACCGGCTTTGACTGAGCTTGTGGAAAGCTTTGCCTCCATGGCAATTGTGTTTGTCCCGGCAAACATGATTGCTGCCAGGGCAATAGCAGATAGTACTACAAACTTCTTCATAATCATTCTCCTAGAAAAATAATAAAATAATAAATAACTCCACCAAAATACCATTACGATGCTGCGATCAATCCGGTTTCTGTTTTGATCCCGGTCTGAAAAATAAACTTTTCCCTTATGCCTTTATCAATGTAATTATGCGGCCTGACCCAAAACTTTTGCCACTTTCTCTTCCAGTTCGTCCCGATCAATAGGCTTGACGCAGTACTCACCGGCACCGAGACTTATGGCTTGTCGTGCTGTTTCAATGGTCGGGTATCCGGTCAGCATTATTGCCTTTAAAGAGGGATTGATCTCTTTTAATGAGGCCAGAACCTCAATCCCGTTCATTTTTTTGAGCTTAATGTCAAGAATAGCCAGATCGGTATGGTTGTCTTTGACAAAGGATATAGCATCCTCTTCTTCTGTGTATGTATGAACCTGATGACCTTTTTTTGATAAAATTTTCCCGATTAAAACTGCCGCATCTTCAACATCGTCAAGAACCATGATTACAGCCATAATTAATTCCTTATCTGTTTGAATTTCTGTGTTATTCTTTACTGGCCATATGGCAGATCTCATTTCAAAACAGCAGGTTCAGGTACTGTTGACGCCGGCAGTTTGATTATGAATGCTGTTCCCGGGCGGGCGGCATCTTGTTTCTCATCTCCAACTGGGCTTATCACCTCAATGATTCCCCCGTGTTCCTGAATGATACCGTAGGAGACGGAAAGGCCAAGCCCTGTACCCTTGCCAACCGGTTTGGTAGTAAAAAAAGGATCAAAAATTTTTGTTTTTATCTCCTCTGCTACTCCAGTGCCAGTATCCCGAATGGCAACAGTTACCTGTTTGTTTAACCTGTCATACTCACTGCTCAAAAACAGCTCTCCACCGTCTTCTTCCATGGCATGGTGAGCGTTATTGATCAGGTTGACAATTACCTGCCGTAATTTTTCCGCATCACCAGTCACCATCGGCAGGTTATCGGCAAGGGAAAGGTTAATTAGGATATGGTCAATGTTTAAGCTGTGTTCGGTGACCGCAATAATATCTCCCAGCACCTCATTTATGGAGATGTCCTCTCTGACACTTTTTGACTGCCGGGAAAACTTCAAGAGGTCGGCAACTATTCTCCGGCTGGCCTGGGACTGCCTTTCTATGACGAGCAGATTCTGATAGGTTTCCGAATCTTCTTCAAAGTCATCTTTCATCAGCTGGGCATAACCGAGAATTATACCGATTGGGGTATTGATCTCATGGGCAATCCCGGCAGCCATGCTGCCAACTGAGGCCATTTTTTCACTGGCAACCAACTGCCCCATCATAGCTTTTATGCGGGTCAGATCTTTAGCTATCCCCTCGCAGCCAGTCATATTGCCCAGGTCATCGTAAATTGCGGCGGCTGATATAAGGACATAGATAATGGAACCATCCACTTTTCTGAATTCAACTTCCAGGTCATTCACATAGCCATTTTTTTTGAGCATGGCGGAATATGTCGAGAGTTCACCGGAATTATTAAAAATATCGGTTAAGTTAAACTGCAGAATCTCCTCTTGATTCCAACCGATCAGATTCTTGCCAGACTCGTTTATGTCAACTATATTCAGCCCGGTATCACAAAAATAAACCATGTCTTTGGAGGCTGAAAAGAGGTGATGGAATTTTTTTTCCGACTTTGACAGCTCAAGAGCCCTTTTCTCTACCTCTTCTTCAAGGCTAAGGTTTAGTTCAGTCAGTTCAGTAGCAGTTTCAAAGAGCTTAATATTGGTTTCTTCCAGCTTGGCTGTTTTTTGTTCTATGGTCTCATAGGCTTGGACACCCTTGTGATAAAAAATTATCACCGCCGAGACTGTAATCATGAATAAAGTGTTAAATGCCCCTGAATAAGGGGAGAGCGTCTGCCACCATGTTTCATAACCGCTCATCATCAATATCTGCTTGACGAGGTGACCGGCTGCCCTTGAAATTGAAAATGCGGCTATGGCCAAGCAGATAAGAAAAAGATAACCCCAGAGAAAGTTATCCGGATGTTTTCGGGAAAGCAGCCAGGCGTAACGAGTTGCAAGGAAAGCAAAGGCAATATTTGCTGTTGAGCCAATAATATCAACAATAATAATCGGC
>CAZEMY010000165.1:0-5686 GCA_964513405.1 uncultured Desulfobulbaceae bacterium | reverse complement strand
GTATGACCTGGAGTAAACAGGGTTTTAACGGCAGGGCCATCATGGGTAAAGTGATGAATTTCTTCGTGGACTGCTGGAGTGTATTTTAACTTTGTCCCTTCAAAATCCAGCCCGCCAATTAAAACAGCACCTGTCAGCTCTGCAATCTGAGCGGACCCTGAAATATAATCGGCCTGGAGATGGGTCTCGATTGTTTTTATTATTTTGCAACCTTTATTTTTTGCAAAGTCGATATAAAAATCCACATTACGGCTGGGATCAAAGATTATCATTTCCTTGCCACAGCAAAGTCCGTAACTGCATGATGCTTTTCCTGGACGAATAAACTGGTAGAGGCTGTAGTCAGAACCTTCCCTTACCATTTTGGGCACAAGAAGGTTTCCCCATGTTTTAATTCCTCCCTTTAGGTAGCGGACATCATCAAAACCATGTTTCACCAGAATTTCACCCACATATTTTGCCGACCCTTCCTTGGCACAGACGATACGAATTGCCATATCTTTTGGGATTTTACCGACACTTTCCTCTTCAATCTCCATAAAATCGTAATAGGAAACATTCTTCATGGTAAAAGGATGGGGTGATTCCACCTGAAACCGGCTGAAATCTTTTTCATTTCTAACATCAAGAACGAGGATATCTTCCTTTTCGGTGAGCCATTTGAAAAGATCTTTTGCTTCATAGGATGTCAATGCCATAGTTTTCTACTCAAGTTGAATTTCAATTATGAATATAACTGGACATACATTGCAGGGTGGTTTGAAAAATCAGAGTTTCCGAGTCTCGCAGACTCGCTCAGGAAGGGGAGTTAAATAACTTGGACATATAACGCCGCAATTTTCTTGTCTTCCGTCCATTAAAAATCTTTGCATATTTTTGATATGTAACGATTTTTAATGGACGAAAGACGGGATAAAGGGCAAGTTATAGTCTCAAGTTATTTAATTTACATTCCTTACCTCCTTTGAGGTCAAGTAGCGGTAAAATTAAAGAGTGTAGCATATCAGTCATCTGAATTTCCATACTTTTTGTATCGTCCCTTCCTGTAAATCACCGTCCTGCCCGGAAATTGTGAGCAGGCAGTCAGCTTCCGCCATTGCTTTAAGACGGCTGTAGTTCAGGACAGGGGTAGCTGCCAACTCATGTCTTTTGGGGTCATATTCAAGACGGGCATAGCATATCTGTGTCCACCCCTTATGACCGGACAGGGTTTTCGTCAGTCTGGCAGACAACGCCGGATTTTCAGGTAGACCTGATAATTGCAGAATAGCGGGCATTACCAGAATAATAAAAGAAACATGATTTGAGGGGGGACCGCCGGGAAGATTAAAAAATAATGTCCCGTTTTTGCTGCCAAAACAGGTTCCTGTTCCCGGACCAATTCTGACCCTGGAAAACACAGGTTCAACTCCAGTTTTTTCCATGGCCTGCATGGTGAAGTCTTTATCTCCGTCAAGCACCCCTCCGCAAGTCAAAACAAGATCATAGCGGCTTGCCAATGGTTCCATAACCTCCTGGAGACGATCAAGATTATCACCAACAATCATCTGCTCTGCACAAATGCCAAGGAGTTTTAATTCCTCAACTATGGTGACAAGGTTGGAAGCGGCAACCTTTCCCGGCGTAATAGGTTCCCCCGGGGCAACAAGTTCACTACCCGTAGCAACGACCATAACCTTTGGTCGTTTACAGACGACTATTTCTGTAATTCCCCCAGCGACAAGCAGACCAAGATGAGTAGGACTGATAACCGTCCCCGAGGTAACTATTATCTCACCAGCACGGACATCTTTACCCTTAGGAAGGATATTATTTCTTTGTTGGATGGCAGCACGGGCAAAAACAAAATCACCTTTTTGACTTGCAAACTCCGAGGCCAGCACAGCATCAGCTCCTTCCGGAATCGGAGCACCTGTCATTATCCGAATAGCCTGCCCTGCCTCAAGAACATTGGAGATTTGTTGCCCTGCGGTAATGGTACCGGCGAGTTTAAGCCTAATCTCATTATCATGGCCTGCCCGGTCAACGGCATGGGAGAGAACCGCAAAACCATCTTTTAAAGATGAATCCAATGACGGGCAGTCAGAGCTGGCAACAACATCCTGTCCGCACACCCTCCCCCCTGCCTCGGCAAGACTTACCAGCTCCAGCCCGCAGCAAGCAGGTTTTCCAATCAGACTTATTGCTCTCTGGAGAGAAACCAGTTTGCTCCCCTGTTTGTCTCGTTCTTTTTTCATTTTTAATAAGGCATTATAAAATGTGTGATGACAGGGATGAACAAACAAAAGGGAAGAAAAGAAAAAAGAGAAGAAGAGAGAAAGCAGGTGAAAGTTTTCAGGAATCTTTTACCTGCTGCTGTTCAAATTCTCTGACCAGAGCCACCAGTCGTTTAATTAAATCATGGTCTTTTCTGCCCGGTTTACTCTCAATTTCAAGGGCAGAGTTTACATCAATCCCATAAGGGCGAACTTCTTTAAGAGCTGTCATGACATTATCAGGACCAAGTCCACCGGCAAGAATCAGAGGTCGTTTCAGGTTTAACTGACCGATAATCCCCCAGTCAAATGTTTCCCCGGTTCCCCCGGAGATCTGTTTGTGCCAGGTATCCAGCAGGTATCCTTTAACATCGGAGGCATAAGGGTCAATATCAGCCTGGGACAGCCCTTTTCCTGCCCGGAAAGCCTTTATAATCTGACAGGGAGCAGCGTGCCTCCCCACCCTCTCACAATACTTGGGTGTTTCACTGCCATGAAGCTGAGCATAGTTAAGACGGCAATAGTTAATAATTTCCTCAACTTCCCTTCGTTTTTTATCAACAAAAACACCGACTGCATCAACAAAAGGAGGCAATGCAGCAATAATATGCCGTGCCTGTTCTGGGGCAATGGAACGGGGACTCTGTTCATGAAATATAAAACCAAGAGCGTCAACTCCGCTTTCCACCGCGGCCATGGCATCAGCAAGCAAGGTAACACCACACATCTTGATGCGTACTCTCATGATTTTTATTTTATTTTTTTTGCTGTCTACCCTATTCAATTTTTCCCCTGTACAGCAACAAACTCTTCCAATAAACTTATATCGCCCCGTTTACGCATAAGACTCTCACCTATCAGAGCGGCCTGCACCCCATGACTCAGCAACTTCTCAATGTCATCAACTGAGCTGATTCCCGATTCACTGACAAGGGGAATGTCGGCTGGTACTTCTTTTTTTATCCTGAATGTGGTTTCCAGATCAACCGTAAAATCCTTTAAGTTGCGATTGTTAACCCCGATTAACCTGCTTTCCGCCTTCAAGGCTGATTCCAGCTCATATTCGTCATGAACTTCAACCAGCACATCCATATCAAGTTCCTCCGCCTGCTGGCGAAAATCACGCAACTGAACCGTCTCAAGAATAGCGGCAATAAGAAGAATCGCATCGGCACCAAAGCTTCGTGCTTCATCTATCTGAAGAGAATCAATAACAAAATCTTTACGAATAACCGGTAAATCAATAGCCGCCCTGACCTGGACAAGATAATCCATGCTGCCTTTAAAAAAATCCTGATCGGTGAGAACACTCACCCCGCTCGCCCCGCCCTTCTGATATGATTTACCAATTTTTACCGGATCAAAGTCATGACAGATGATACCTTTGGATGGAGAAGCTTTTTTTACCTCGGCAATAATTGCCACACCTTCTGCTTTAAGCAGACCTTTTAAAAAACCACGGGGTGGGTCAACCTCCATGGCTGGCGAGCCAATTCCATTTTTACGCAGCTCTGCAACTTCTTCCCGTTTTCTCTCAACAATGGTATCAAGTATCATTTTTTCAGTTTTTTATTTTTTCTTTTTTCTCTAATTTTTACCACAAAACTCAAGCAAAGCTTCTAATTTTGCCAGAGCAGCACCTGATTTAACAATTTCCCTCGCCATTTCCACTCCAGCCTGCAACGAAGTCACCTTATCAGCCGCCATAAGTGCCGCTCCACTGTTGAGTAGAACTATATCTAACCTTGCCCCGGGTTCACCGGCAAGTACTGATCTCATCAGGGATGCGGCCTCAGCGGCATCTGCACCGCCGCTGATATCAGCAATGGTTGCCCTGGTTAAACCCACGGCTTCTGGAGTAACCTGCCAGCTTGTAACCTTTTTATCTCTGACCTCGGCTACATGGGAAACACCGGTTATGGTCATCTCGTCCATGTTTCCCTCGCCCCAGACCACCAGAGTTCGTTTCATACCAAGCTTTGCCAGCACTTCCGCCAAGGTTACGGTCAACTCTTTTGCAAAAACTCCGGTTAACTGAACGGTTGCTCCGGCCGGATTGGTCATTGGTCCCAAAATATTAAAAATTGTCCTAATCCCCAGCTCCCGGCGGGGACCGATGGCGTATTTCATTGCCTTGTGGAGCATGGGAGCAAAGAGAAAACCTATGCCAACCTCCTTTACGCACGCAGAAACCCGTTTCGGTTCCATGGTGAGATCCACGCCAAGGGCTTCAAGGACATCAGCACTGCCACATGATGAGGAAACTGCCCGGTTGCCATGTTTTGCCACCGGCACACCTGCTCCGGCAACCACAAAGGCGGTGGTGGTGGAAACATTAAAGGTTCCCGAACCGTCACCACCAGTGCCGACAATATCCATCAAAATTTCACCGGCTTCCGTGTCCACACCACTGTCGATAAAGGTGGCCTTATCCCGCATCACCCTGACTGCCCCAACTATCTCATCAACGGTTTCACCTTTCATCCTCAGGCCGGTGATAAAAGAACCTATCTGGGCATCGGTGGCAGCACCGGACATGATTTCTTCCATGACCGAAACCATTTCCGCCTCCGTTAAATCCTGCCCGGCAACAATTTTCCCGATTATTTTTTTGATCATTACACTTCTCCAAAAGACAAGGCGTGCCTTGTCTCTACGCTTTCCGTTTACCAGATGCGAAGCATCAAACTATTCTGTCATCTGATTTCTGATTTCTGATAATCTGACCGCAAAAAATTATGGAGAAGGATATTACCTACTCCGGTCATGATTGATTCAGGGTGAAACTGCACCCCTTCCACAGCAAGTTCCCGGTGACGAATCCCCATCAACTCACCCTGATCGGTGTGGGCAGTTGCTTCAAGGCAATCCGGCAACGAAGATTCATCCACCACGAGTGAATGATAACGCATCCCGGCAAAGGGATTTTCAATACCGGAAAATACCCCTTTGTTATCGTGATGAACAGGGCTGGTCTTGCCGTGCATAACCCGCCCTGCCCTGATAACCACGCCGCCAAAGACCTGACCTATGGATTGATGGCCAAGACATACACCAAGAACAGGGATTTTACCGCTGAAATAGCTGATCACCTCCATGGAAATACCCGCTTCATCGGGCGTACAGGGACCGGGTGAAATCAGGAGCCGGTCGGGCTTTATGGCGGCAATACCTTCCACAGTTATCTTATCATTACGAAACACCTTGATTTCCGGCGGCTGCCAGTTTGGCGGTGAATCAGGTGGGGCGACAGCCATGGTCTGAACAATATTAAAAGTAAACGAATCGTAATTATCTATTATAACAAGCTTCATTTTTCAGGTATCATACCTTTCTAAAATCATTAAGAACATAATGCCCTGCGGGCAGAAAAAATATAAACGAACATCGAATTTCGAATGTCGAATTTCGAATATAGAAGTTTTTTACTT
>CAZEMY010000164.1:0-5707 GCA_964513405.1 uncultured Desulfobulbaceae bacterium | reverse complement strand
ATAACAAGTTATATTTTCAAATATACAGAATAACAGCTTAGACATACTATAAGGTTACAGGTTACAAAAGGTACATGGTCAGATACAGGCCGTAAAGAAAAAAACAGAAAACAAAAACCAATAAAAAACCATGGCTCAAAAAGTAAGCACAACCGTTATCGGTGGATTCATCATTACTGCCACTGCCCTTTTGATCGCAGCAATTGTTCTGTTTGGCGGCGGCTCATTCTGGAAACAAACCGAATTATATGTCATACACTTTGATGAATCAATCAAGGGACTGACGACTGGCTCAGCGGTGATGTTCCGGGGGGTGCAAATAGGTACGGTTAAATCCATCAAACTCCAGACCGATCATGGACTATCAACGGTCAGTATACCTATAATCATTGAGATTGATAAAGAGAAGTTCTATTATGGAGAAACCCCCCGTAAAAACTTCGAGCAGTATTTTGTAGGGCTGATAGAAAGCGGATTGCGTGCTCAACTTGCCATGCAATCCATAGTGACCGGCCAACTGATGATTCAACTTGACTCGCTCCCGGACACAGAGGTAAGAGTAAGTAATATTGACGGCAAATATGTAGAGATACCGACAATCAGATCTCCTCTCGCTGAACTTGGCCTCGCTATTGAAGAGCTTCCCATAAAAGAAATAGCCCACAGTATCCTTGACTTATCACGACAGATCAAAGAAATACTGGCAGAAGGAGAAATTAAAAAGCTCCTCGCTGACATATCCTCAGCTGCCGACAATACCAACACCCTGGTACAAAATACAAACAGGCTGGTCATAAAAACCAGTGATAAGGCAGATACGGTCTCTCATGAACTTGAAGGTGTGGTAACCAGGCTTAACGAGGCAATAGAGAGCGTAACCACGGCTGCAAACAATGCCAATAACACTCTGGCCAGTATAGACAGGGAAATCGAACCTATTGCAGCCAAATTAGATTTGACCCTTGACGAAGCAACAAAATCTCTGCAGCATGCCAGTGCCACCATGCAGGCGGCTGGTAATTTTATTGAACGATCCGATACAAGGATAAAGCTTAACCATACCCTTGATGAAATCTCTGCTGCTGCCCGTTCCATGAAAGAACTGACCGATTATCTTGAACGACACCCGGAAGCCCTGATTATGGGGAAAAGTGGAGATGAAAAATGAAAATAAACATTTCTGGCAAACAGATAATAATGGCGTTTCTCTGCCTCATTATGCTCGGAATTTACGGATGCGGTCAACGCAGCAAACCTGCAACCTTTTACATGTTATCCCCAATCCCTAAAACAGAAATGGTTTACAAACAGAGTGGCGGGGAGCCTGTAAAAATATCGGTCGGACCGATCCAGGTGGCTCCATATCTAAACCGAAAACAAATAGTTATCCGATCAGGAGAGCATAAGCTCAACATCAAAGAGTTCAGCCGTTGGGGAGAACCTCTTAAGGAGAACTTCCAGCGGGTTCTTATCGAAAATCTCTCCCTGCTCCTCTCAACCCCCCATATCTATGAATATGATAACCGATTCGCTCAAAGTGATTTTCAAGTGATTATTGATGTCAATCGATTTGATGTCAGCGATAACGGGCAGGCAATACTATCCGCTTTCTGGAGTATTAATGACAGTAAAGGCGGGCGGCTGTTACGCGATAAAACCGTAATACATACCGAAACAAAACACCTTGATTCCAAGAGCGTTGTAAAAACATTAAACAAGATGTTAACTGACTTCAGCAGCGAAATTGCAGAGGCAATTCGCTCTTTGTAATAAAATAATTATCAGCTCTAAACTTCTCATTTATATATTGAGATCACTCTTTCATGCTTGTTAGGATTTTTTTTTCTATTCGCTCCCGGGCTTCGTCCGGGAGTACATGGCGAGCATGTGCCTCTGCTCTGCTATGATCCTGGAGAATTGTGCGGATAAAAAATAATTGCCTCTTATATAGACTGCAAGGAGCACACATCATCAGATGAAAACGAACTCCCATCCATTCCTTCAGGAAAAGTTTTCGCTCCATGGACTCAGAGACCAGACCGTACACCTTCCTGCAGTTAAATATCCAGTAACGCATTTAGCCCCTCTTCCCTCCACTGCCAAACCATTTCTTTTCAAGACAGTCTCTGAGCATCATTCTTGCCCGATGGAGAATGACCCAACAATTATTCTCTCCTATTTGAAAAAAATTGCAGATCTCTTTGGTTGTCACTCCTTCCAGTTCACGCATGCATCCGATATGCCAGTGAAATTCTGGATGGCATATCGGAAAAACAGGAAAAAATAATAGTCATGAGTTCTTTTTGCTCAAACAGTTTTTGGGGATCATACCCCCAATCGCCAGGTTTAATTTTCCACTTATCTCTCTTATCAAACATACTATCCAGACCGGCGGCAAAATCATTCAGGCTTTGATCACCCTGTTCAGGTTTTAATTTTCGAAAATAATCCTGCACCTTATGTCTCATTATACCTGTAAGCCAGGTTTTAAGAGTTGATCTTCCAGAAAATTTATCATAAGAAGCGTAGGCTGCAAGCAGGGTTTCCTGAACCAGGTCTTCAGCAACAAAAGAATTATGGACACGAATCATGGCAAACCCGTACAGAGCATCACCATAAAGATCCAGCCACTTTGCCGCATCGTTTTTTTTGTTTATTTTCCCAACCATAGCCCCCTCTGTTTTCACCATCCCGTCCACTATATCATGAAAACAGTCAACTATCGTTGATTTTTTTTATCCTCCTCACCCCGCCTGCTCAAAAAAATAACAATATCCGACACTTCATCTTCGGAAAGAAAATCAGGGTCATCCATGGTGGTTATCATTCTATTCACCGTCGAAAGCCACTCCTGATCATTCTTTCTTGCCCCAAGCACACGATCAAGATCATGACAAATAGTGCATTTCTGAGCGACAAGAGTACTGCCTATTCCATCCACCGGACTCATGGACACCCTATCCTGTCGTGTTTTTTGCTGCTGAATTAGATAATTAAGTACCTGTTTTACATCAAAGGTTGTGATATTTGGTGAATCCAGAAATGCCATTCTATTAACTGTTGTAACCCAGCTTTCATCACTTTTATAGGCACGAAACACCCGTTCAAGGCTGTGGCATTTATTGCATTTACTGCTCATTATCGACTTGCCAAGCTCCATATCCAGAATATCATTATCAAGGGCGGTGAGTGTAGTATAGGTCAGCTCAGATCTATGAAGAGCATAATACCCGGCTGAGATTCCGGTTAAGACAAAAGAAAATGTTAAAATAACAACACCAAGTAAAGGAAGTTTTTGAAGATGTTGAGGATAACGGCGAACCACCATTACTTTAACCACTAAGAGGGGAACCAGTGCCAGGGCAAGAGAAATATGAACTACAGCTCTCGATGTAAAGTCCTCCTGTAAACCTGCTGCTTTTCGTATCATTAGAAACAGCATTACAACAAAAATAAAAATAAAAAAATAACCAAGTATCTTATGGATATAAAACCAGTTTTTCTTATCTGCCCGGTCTCCTCTGCGACCAGTCATTTCCAGCATGATAAAAACAGTGACAGTGCCCATAATAACAAAGAGTACGGCAATGATTGATGCAAGTTGAGGGTTCATAATTTTTACTGTTTCATGCCATTTTAATTTTTGTTATCCTGGACAACTCCTGATCAAGTGCCGCAAGATCTTCCCTGTCTAACTTTTGCACTGCATTTTTACCACAAATTCTGGCAATGGATTTAACCTCTGCCGTAGCAGCTTTGATAAAATTAGCCACTCTGGCTGCACCCTCCTCAATGTTAAGCCGTTTGCGTAGTTTACCATCCTGAGTTGCTATGCCATACGGACAACTCAAGGTGGCATTGACGAAGATAAGTGCAACCAAGGGCAATTTTAAGAGCTCCTGCCATGTATACACCATCTGCTCCAAGGGCAATCGCCTTTGCGATATCCGCAGGGTGGCGAATGCCACCTGCGGCGACAAGAGTTACCCGTTCATCCAAGGAATGGCGGATGAGATAATCACTTACACGAGGCAAAGAATAGACAAGAGGCAAGCCAACATGATCCTTCACCGTAACAGGGGCCGCCCCGGTTCCGCCCTCGCCGCCATCAATTACCAAGACATCCGGAATATTCTTCTGCTTGAAAATAGCCTTTAAATCTGCCAGTAAGTGGCCACCGGCAATTTTAAGAGCCACCGGTTTTCCGCCGGTAAGTTCTCGCAGTTCAAAAATCTTTGCCGAAAGATCAGCACCATTTTTAATATCCCGGTGTACGGCGGGTGATTGAACCAGCTCGCCCTGAGCTACTTGCCTGACAGCAGCAATTTCTGCAGTTACTTTTTCCCCGGGAAGCTTGCCCCCTATACCAGGCTTTGCCCCTTGAGAAATTTTTATTTCAACCATATCAGCCAGCAGCAATCTCTCTTTACTGACCCCAAAACGACCGGTGGAGTACTGGATAGTAATATGCTCTGCAGATTCTCTTTCCTCATCAAGCATCCCCCCCTCACCAGTGTTTGCAATGGTACCTGCAAGTTTAGAAGCACGGGCAAGGGCAATCTTTGCCTCCCGGCTGAGAGCACCATAGGACATGGCAGCATTTAAAATCGGTGTCCTGGTAACGATAGGCTTTGCAGCAGTTTTACCAAGCACCAGCTCTGAATTAACCTCTGTTTCATCGCATAAAGGCAACCTGTCTATCTGGGCAGGAAGAAAAATCAAATCATCCATGCCCAGAAATGTCCTTGCCGTTCCCTTACCTTCCATATAACAGGAACCTGTTTCTGCCATGCTTCTTATAATATCCCTGGTATTGCTATCCCATATTCCAAAGTTATCCGCTTTGGAATCGTAGATAAAAACATCCGCAGCACTTCTGCAAACCGGGCAAAAATTAAAATCAATACTTCCGTTATGCAAATACCCGCATACCAAACAACGATATCTTGCCATAAACACTGTTCCTGAAATAATATATTAGTAAATTGCTAAGTTATTTCGTATCATTACTTTCTATAAAGATTATTTCAACTCATGTACCAGTACAAAATCATTATCAGCACGACCACGGTGACACCCAATGCAGCCGGCAATCTTCCCGGCTTTCAGAGTTTCTCCATCAGGACTGTATTTAGCCCAAAACCAGTCACCACCTTCAGAATTGTAACCTTCAACCTTATACATAACGGTAAGAGCTTTTAGTTCATGATCGGGGCTGTAATTCTCCTTTACCTGGATTGCACCATACTGCAAAGGGGCAGATTTTGACTCCAGAGCCTGTTTATTAACAAATGATTTATGAAAAGGACCATGGGGAGCGTTACCTTCCTGCATACCCTGGTGATCAGGCCAAAACGACCACTCTGTGTAAGGAGATACTTTTGAAATGTGATGCCACAATGCATCACCATCTGGTTCTGGCATGCTCTCAGCCACTGTAAAAGAAACAACTCCAAGCGTCATTGCAACTACTAGACATTTTACGATAAGTTTTTTTCTCTTTTTAATCTCCCTGGCCAGGTTTTGTATCCCACAGGCCACATGGTTGAATAATCACCATCAATGTGCCTTAACAACAAAATTGCTGTTATACAATGAGTCGCAGGAAAGAGAAAAACCTTACAGATTCTTTGCAGATTAACCGTTTTTTCCTGCTCTTTTTCTGCACTGCCATTGGAGCCTCCCTGTTGTCATTGATGGATGGACG